>CAJMOJ010000010.1 GCA_905215035.1 uncultured bacterium | reverse complement strand
AACTCGGTAGCCAACTGCAATAACAGTCTCTAAAGAATAGTAGTTGACTTGATAGTTTTTCCCATCTTTGGCAGTTGTCCGGAATTTCCGGACAACTGCCTCTGGACTCAATTCTCCTTCATTAAAGATGTTGTTTAAATGCTCGCTAATGGTCTTTTTTGACACCTGATACAACTCACCCATTTGTGCCTGAGTAAGCCACATATTCTCACCATGGAAAACGCATTCAATTTCTGGCGCGCCAGAAGCAGACTGGTAGATGACAATATCTCCCGTATGGGCTGGTACGATATCACTAGAACCCATACCCTATCGCCTCCAGATTCTTCTTGATCTGTTCCTGCAAGCGATTCGACTCCTCAAAGCATTTAGAAAGTTCACCTGTTAGACGTGCCATCTTCTCTTCAAAAGGCTCATCATCTTCTTCTGCATCCGCAATACCAACATAGCGACCAGGCGTCAAAATGTAATCCTGCTTCGCAATATCTTCGATGGTTGCAACTTTAGAGAAGCCCTTTTCTTCTTCAATCGAGCTATCGCGGTATAAATCAAAAGCAGTTGAAACTTTCTTGATGTCGTCCTCGGTAAACTCGCGCAATTTACGAGAAACCATTGTTCCCATTTCACGCGCATCGATAAACAGCGTTTTCCCCGGCTGTGCCTTCTCTCGCGTAATAATCCATAAACTCACGGGAATGCCAGTGCTATAAAAAAGCTTGTCAGGCATAGCTACAATGCCTTCAACCAGGTCAGCATCAATAAGCGCCTTACGAATATCTCCTTCAGATCCGGTCTGGCTGGAAAGCGATCCATTCGCAAGCACCATACCCATGCGGCCACACCGATTTAGATGGTGCACCATATGTTGCACCCAGGCAAAGTTCGCATTTCCCTCAGGAGGAATGCCATACTCCCAACGCGGATCTTCCTTAAGCTTATCGCCGCCCCAATCCTTCATGTTGAACGGAGGATTAGCGAGTACAAAATCGAAACGCTCATTCTTGTGCAGATCATTGAAAAAGGTGTCCGCATTATACTTGCCTAAATCCGCATCAATACCGCGGATCGCCAAATTCATCATGGCCATCTTCCAGGTAGTAGGATTACTTTCCTGGCCATAAATAGATAAGTCGGAAATACTTCCTGAATGACGATGCACAAATTCAGCAGATTGGACGAACATACCGCCTGATCCGCAGCACGGATCATATACGCGCCCATGATACGGCTCAATAATCTCAACCAAAGTTCGTACGATACAGGCAGGCGTATAGAATTCGCCAGCATTTTTACCTTCGGCCTCAGCAAACTTAGCAAGACAATACTCGTAAGTGCGACCTAAAATGTCGCGCGTATCACCCTTCTCTGCCATTTGCACATTAGTGAACAGATCAACCACTTCGCCTAGGCGACGCTTATCAAGCTCTTGCCGGGCAAAATTCTTGGGCAAAATGTTTTTTAGCTTGTCATTCTCGGCCTCAATAAGGCGCATGGCCTCATCAATAACTTTGCCGACTTCTGGCGTGTGAGCAGCCTTGGCAACTTCAGACCAACGAGCTGCTTTAGGCACAAAGAAGATGTTTGCATAGGTGTACTCATCGCGATCTTCCTCGAAGCCATCACCCTCATCAACGAGCTCTTGATAACGCTGCTCGAACTTGTCAGAAATATACTTCAAAAAAATCAGACCAAGAACCACATTCTTGTACTCAGACGCATCAATGTTGCCACGTAACTTATCGGCAGCCTTCCAAATTTGCTCTTCAAATCCGATCTCCGCAGTATTCTCCGTTTTTTTTGCCATATAGCTTATTGTCCTTCACTCTTATATTTTTGTGTCAGCCCAGAGTTCGCACTGAGCCATGACTGTTTCCATGGCATCTTCGACTCCCTCTGGTGGATATTTATATTTTTTCAAAAGACGCTTAATAGCTCGTCGCATACCAGCACGAGCACTTTCCTTTTTTTGCCAATCGATAGTAGCACTTTTACGCATTGCTTCTGTAAGCTCACGGCTAATAGCCACTAATTGATCGTTGTCATAAAAATCACGGACTGCTTGAGGTTTGGTGATGGCATCATAGAACGCCACTTCCTCTTCGTTGAGCCCTAATTTTTGCGCTTCTCCATCATCGGCCAACATGTCCTTAGCCATATTAACAAGCTCTTCAATAACCTGTGCATTAGTTAACATCCCATTCAAATAGGCATTTACGGTACCTTGTAAGAGCTCGCTAAATTTTCTAGCCTTAACTACACTTGTACGTTGATACTTATGTACTTGTTCTTTAATAAGCCGTCTTAATGCCTCAACGGCAATGTTCTTTTCTTTCATGCGAGCAACCTCAGAAAGGAATGCCTCACTTACAATAGAAACTTCAATACTTTGATCTCCAAAAAGATTAATAACCCCTTCAGCGTGCACCGTCTGCTCAAGCATTTCAGTTACTCGTGCATTAAACTCGGCATAACTCATGGTCTTTTTTCCTGTTGTAGCCCTGCGTCCTGTTAAACGCAATATCTGTACGCGCAGTACAGAAAGAAACGCGGCTTCATGCTGATCATCCCGACTCACCAAGCTTTTACAGAGTGAAAGCGCCTGATTCATAAGTTGACACTGTTTCAAAAAGTCTTCTCTGTCGTCTACTCGGTCAGGTGCAAGAAGCCAGTCTGTACCTTCAGCTATAGCCTCCGCTAACTGTGATTTCTGATTCGTGAAAATCCGATCTCGATAACCAAACCCAAAAAGCAAATCACGACATACGTCAAGTTTTTCTAAGAATTTTGGATAGGCAGTTGCCGCAACATCCATATCTCCATAATTAGACTGGTCGCGACTCGTATAGTCTTTCATAGCTTGCTTGAGAGCACGAGCTATCCCAATATAGTCGACAACAAGGCCACCTTCTTTACCTTTGCAAACACGATTTACACGAGCAATAGCCTGCATGAGGTTGTGGCCCTTCATAGGTTTAAACACATACATGGTAGACAAACTTGGCACATCAAAACCAGTAAGCCACATGTCTACGACAATAGCGATTTTTAAGAGATCTTCGTCATTCTTAAAACGCCATTCCATTTCTTTTTTATGCTGCGACCCACCGCATACTTCAAACCAATCTTCAGGATCTTGGTTTGACATAGTCATAACCACGCCTACTTTGTCTTTCCATTCGGGACGCAACTCCATTATCTTACGATAAATCTTCATCGCAACAGGGCGGCTATATGCCACCACAAGCGCTTTACCAGCCAAAATGTCAGCACGATTGTTTTCATAATGCTCGACAATATCGCAGCACAAAGCCTCAATCGTTTCTGGTGTGCCAAATACTGCATCAAGTCCACCTGTATCGCGTTTGGCCTTCTCAATGCTAGCCTCGTCAGCTTGGTCGGCAAATTCAGCATAGAGCGCATCAATTCTTCCAAGCGCATTTTCATCGAGTCCAAGTGCTACTACGCGACTTTCATAATAAACTGGCTTGGTTGACTCATCCTCAACTGACTGCGTCATATCATAGACATCAATATAGTCACCAAATATTTCACGTGTATTTTTATCATCAGTTGATACGGGAGTACCCGTAAAACCAATATAAGAAGCATTGGGCAGAGCCTTGCGTACCGTGAGTGCGGCACCAATAGACACTTTGCCTGTCTCGTCCATTTTTTCGGTCATACCATACTGACCACGATGAGCCTCATCCACCATAACAACAACATTACTCCGATCACATAATGGATCATCGCCGTCAGTGAATTTCTGCATAGTGGTAAAGATAATGCCATGTGCTTCACGTCCAAGAAGAAGTTCTCTCAAATGTTGACGACTATTCGCTTGAACAGGTGTCTGCCGTAGAAAATCTTTACAACGAGAAAATTGACCAAACAATTGATCATCGAGATCATTTCTATCTGTAATAACCACAATAGTTGGACTTTCAAGTTTCTCTTGAAGCAAGTGGGCAAAAAATACCATCGAGAGAGATTTACCTGAGCCCTGCGTATGCCAAAATACACCGATTTTGCCATCACCGGCCACAGCTTCTCTTGCTCGCTCAATAGCCTTTTTCACACCGAAATACTGATGATAAGCAGCCAATATCTTTATGGTTTTATCACCCGTATCGTTAAAACACACAAAGTTCTTGATCAAATCAAGCAACCTATCTTTACGCATCATGCCTTCGAGCATGGTTTTAAATGTTGCCGTTTGCGTGCTTGAATAATCACCATCAACCGACTTCCATGGTGTAAAACGATCTTCATCTGCGGTGATAGTTCCAACACGCGTCTCGGACATATCACTCATCACGCAGAAAACATTCGGAACAAAAAGACTTGGAATATGATGCATATAATTACGTAATTGCAGATAAGCATCTGATGCATCTACTTCTTCACGGGAAGGGCTCTTGAGCTCAAACATTACAAGAGGCATGCCGTTCACAAAAGCAATAACATCAGGACGTTTCTCGGAATACTCAACAAACGTCCACTGGTTTACAACATGAAAATCGTTGTTTTCAGGATTATCAAAGTCAATAAGACGAACTAGATCATCGCGCTCTTGTTTCCCATCAAAAAAACGAACCTCGACCCCTGATTGAAGATAATCATTAAAGATCTTGTTGCGTTGCTCAAGCGTACCGCCCTCAACATTATTAAGCTTAAGAATAGCTTCTTGGATGGCTGCTTGTGGTAGAGCCTTATTAATTCGTAAAAGAGCCTCAAGCAAAATCTCAGGCAAAAATATATCTCGATACTCATCAGAAGTTCGGAAAATATCAGGACCATAGAGATGCTTGTAGCCCAATGCATCTTGCAGGTACTCAATAACTACGTCTTCATAAAATTCTTCATCCATGCGAATTGCAGCATAATCGAAGTGTGCCATATCTGCCTTGTCTTTCGCTTATATAGTCGCATTAAACATACGTAACATTGCCATTATAGAACATAGACATATTGTCTTTCGTTATAGACGCAAGTGTATAAAAGCAGGTTATGGCTAATTTTGCCAGCCGATAGTTGTCATTTGCGACAATGGATTTGATAAACAAGTTTGATGACTATAATTTAGCGACAATTTGAACAACGCTTATTCGCTTGCGCAAGACGCTTAGCTGCGCGATTGCGCTTAAATTTAGTTGCAAGATGGCGCATAGCAGCAATAGGATGATGCCATATCATACGAGGTCCCGCATAGCGCATAACTTCACGAATACGTTCTTGCATTTCAGGTGCATAACAATGATTTTGGCAAAGTTCGCAACTGATTTTATTTTCCATACGACGGCACCTGCGAGTGCGGAGCGCCGCATACACATCAAGTTCTTTGCAAGCAGCGCAGAGCGGCTCACCACATTCAGCTCGTTCAGTACGCTCAATGCAATCGCCATGCTCATCATGAGTGTGATTGCCCGCACAATAAATGGCTATCATTTGCGAGACCGTACGCAACTCTCGTGCCCTTTTCTTAGCTATGGCGGGGGTGTCTTGTTTCACCAAAAACTCCTTACTTTACGATGCCCGTTGCGTACGTTCTACAGAATACGTTACGTCAGCGATCGTTGCAGCAGAAAGCCTGTGACTTACCAAAACAATCGTTTTTCCTTCACGATTGTTTGATAAAGCACGCAAAATAGCCGCTTCATTCAAACTATCCAAATTACTGGTTGGCTCATCCAAAAGCACAAAGGGCGCATCATGAAGAAACACGCGTGCCAATCCAAGACGCTGACGTTCTCCGCCTGACAGGCTATCGCCTAAATCTCCGAGCGGCGTATCAATACCGTATGGCAAACGATCAACCAAGTCTATCAACGATGCCTTTGTAAGCGCATCTCTCAACTCATCGTCAGAAGCATCTGATTGAGCAATCAGTAAATTCTCGCGAATTGTTCCATCAAAAAGAAATGTCTCTTGTGACATAGCACTTTCTATATCACGCAGGTTTGTCGTGTTGATGCGCTTGATGTCATGTCCCGATAGCGCCACCTGACCATTATCTACATCCCAATAGCGCATCAAAAGCTTCAAAAGCGTTGATTTACCAGCACCACTTTTACCAGCAATACGCACGATGGAATCTGGATTGATCGAAAGGTCAATACCATCAAGAATGCGCTCATCGCCATAAGAAAAATCAACACGATTAAGCGATGCGCCCGTAAAGCTCTCAAGATCAATCCCATCGCTTACTTCATGCACCACAGGTTCCTCGTCCAAAAGCTCTAAGACGCGCTCGCCTGAAGCAAGTGTCTGCTGCAAGTTGGTACCCAAATTTGCAACAGCAATCACCGGACCAAATGAAGACATCAGGGCAGCAATCGAAATAAGTGCAGGAGCAAACCCAAGCTGACCAGTGGCCATAAGGGCTACAGCCACACCGAGTATTACAATATCCCACGCCAGAACAAGCAACCCAATGCATGCCTGAGAACGAGCCATACGTTTTTTCAAAGGGTCTTCAAAGCGCGATAAGTCTTCCATATGCTCACGCAGCTGACGCGAGCGAATCTGCGCACGACCAAACTGCAAAATCTCAGGAAGACCACGCAAGCTATCAAGAACAAACGTGTTCATAAACCCAATGCGATCGCGCACCTCACGGCCAAGCACTCCTGCAGACTTTGAAGAAATCCATGGAACCAAAATGCCCAGCATGCCATATGCACAAGCTGCCACAAGCGCCAACACAGGTGAATAAACACCAATAAAGATAACCATGCCTATTGAAACAATAAGTGCAATAAGTGCCGGTGATATCGTATGAGCATAAAACACTTCAAGAAGCTCCACGTCTGAGGTCACCATCGACACCAGATTGCCCTTGTTGCGCCCCTCCAGTTTGGCAGGTGCCAACAAGCGCATGACCGCAAACAGTCGATCACGAACCAGTGCCAAAATCTTAAACGCCAGATAATGGTTGCAAAGCTGCTCACCATAGCGCAAAGGACCACGTACAGCTCCACAAATTGCCACCGCAACCGCAGCACCAACCCAGCTCATACCTGTCTCAAAACCACTGAGATCAAGTAAGCCAAACACGGCAAAAACGGTCAAGAAAATTGCAGCAGCAAAACCAACAACACCCAAAAGAATTGCCAGCGCCATTACGGGCAGCAATGGCTTAGTTAGCTTTAGCAACTCAAACATAACAGCAAGGTGAGATCGCCTACGATAAGGTGTTTTGATGTCAGCGGCAGTATCGCTGTTAGCATCACCGTTGCGTATTGTGTCGTCATCGACTGCATGGTTGTTGACCGTATGGTTGTCGATCACATTGCTGCTAACCGTATTACCGTTAACTGCATTGCCGACACCTATATTGCTATCACAATTGACATCAGCGACATCAGTAGAACCAGCAGGATCAGCAGCATCCTGTGCCTGAGACACAAACGCTTCAAGCTCAGATTGCTGCGCCCACAAGCGCTGATACACACCTGACAAAGCGCCTTCATTCTCAGTCACCAAGGCAGCATGACTACCCTGCTCTACCACGCGGCCATTATCCATAACAAAAATCACATCGGCATGGTTAAGCGCAGCCAAGCGATGCGTGATCATAATGACTGTCTTGTCTGCTGCCAGCTCTTGAGCAAGACCAATAATGGCAGCCTCGCTCTCAACATCAATATTTGATGTTGCCTCATCAAGGATATATACGGGAGTATCGTGTAAAAGCGCGCGTGCCATAGCAAGACGCTGACGTTGGCCACCAGAAAGATTTGCCCCTTCAGGTGTGACAGGAGCATCAAGACCACCTGATGCTTTTACGAATTCAGCTAATTTGCAGCGCTCTAATACTTCCCATAGCTCCTCATTAGTTGCCTGAGGCTTTGCGAGCAACAGATTAGATCGGATAGTTCCTTCAAAAAGATAACTTGCAAAAGGAACATAGGTAATTATTTCGTGTAAGGATGCTTGCGATATTTCTTTAAGCTCAACCTCATTGATATATACCGCTCCACTATAGCGATCAAGCGACCCTGAAATAATGCCTGCCAAGGTAGATTTACCTGACCCGCTCTCTCCGGTAATCCCCACAAAAGAACCTTGCGGAATAGTAAGATCAGCTGCTTCGAGTACCGTGCGCTCCCCATCATATGAGCAACCAACGTTCTTGCACTCAATATCCACCTTATGAGGATCAATGCTTCGCGTACCACGCGAGGGATTAGGTTTATCAAGCAACATAAACATTTTATCCGCCGCTGCCATACCACTCATTGCAGTATGGAAAAACGAACCGAGTGCACGCAGGGGTAAGAAAAATTCAGCTGACAAGAAAATAATGGTAAATACGGCTCCAAACGTTGCTACCCCTTGCGCCATCTGATTGAGTGCAACAATAATTCCAATTGCCGCACCGCCAAATGCAAACAAATCCATAACCGTAATAGAGTTGAGCTGCATAACTAAAAGGCGCATGGTTGCTTGCCTAAATGTTTCTGCTTCCGTATTGAGTTTTGTATGACGGGCCTCATCGGCCTGAAAAACTTTTAACGTCGATAGGCCCTGAATGCTCTCTAAAAACATCGCACCCAGATCGGTATAGGTACCCCAATACTGCCCCATCACGCGCTTAGCAATCTTTTGCACTGCCACAATTGAAAGAGGAATAAACGGCACACAGATAAGCAAGGTAAGCGCCGTGGGAAAAGAAAGCGGTGCCAAGCAGATAAAGAGCGTAAGCGGTGCTAACACCGCATAAAATAACTGAGGCAAGTAAAGACCAAAATAGCTCTCTAAGTGCTCAACTCCCTCCACGCTAATTTGGAGCGCTTCACCTGTTGAGATGCTTTCACGATACGCAGGGCCCAGATCAGTAAGCTTATTATAAACTGCTTGCCTGATGGTTGCTTTGGCGGTCTGTGCTGCTTTTTGACCAAATCGCTGTGCCCCCATTTGACATCCAAAGCGCACAAGGAGCGCACCAATCGCTACCATAAGTAAAGTTACAACCTGTGATAATTCAAGCCAGCCATCAAGTAGCTGTTGCAAAAAGAGACCGATTGCAACAAAGACTGCAATATTTGCCATAAGAGCGATCCATTGCAAAAGCACATCGACCGCAATCAAAAATCGTGCTTTAGGTACAAGCCTCAGTAAACGCTTATCAAACATGGCCTCATATCCTTTTAGTCTTCTTGTACCGCGCCATGCCTTAGAAGTGCACTTTGACCAGAAACAGTCGAATGCACTGGTGATTCAGGCTTTTCTGTCTTTACCATGAAGCCGAAATAAACGATATGACCTATAAAGATGGTTGCCACAATAATGCGACCAGGCAGAAATTCGCTCATCAACATGAATGAAATGCCTAAGAGCAAGGTGATCGGAATCAAAAGTTTGAGTTTGGCAGAAAGCGTCATGGCTCTTCGGGTAAGCAAACCTTCAAATACTGTTTTATAGAGCTTGGTTGTTCTAAACCAACTATCAAGCTTTTTCGAACTCCGCGCAAAACAAAGTGCGGCCAATAAAATAAAAGGAGTAGTGGGGAGCAAAGGAAGAACAGCGCCAAGAGCTCCCAAGCCAAAGCAACACACTCCGGCTGCGCCCCATAAGTGCCTAATTATTACTCTCTTACTTCTTTGCTCATCATTACTCTGCTGAAATGCATTAAGAAACCGAGAACTCTTTTTCTTGGTTTGATCCATTATAAATATCTCCTTGCTATCTCGTTCTAACGAAGTAACCAGTGTCTAACATTAAAAGCATCATGAAAGTTATCATGAGTTAACTTATGAGTGCAAGAAGGAATTTGTCGTTCACGATATGTTCATATGCCCACTGACAAGATAGTTATAAAAATATAACTATCTTGATCTATGATAAGACGTTGTGATGCGACAACCATCACGTTAGCGCGACCAGCATTTGTACAATCGACATTTGTACGACCGATATTTGCATGGCCAACATTTGTACGACCAGCATTTGCACAACCAACGAGGCAGGTTATGTTTTCTGAAGATTCAATTGGTGGCTACCTTATTGCCGAAGAACGTTTTATGCAGGTAACGATCAGAAATATCGTTATCGCCTACGGTGAAGAGCATGATCTTAAAGCAATTCATCTCTACGTGCTTGGTATGTTTTCGTCACGTGAGGGAATTACCGTAAAACAGTTGAGAGAAAAAACGCACATGACCTCATCAAACTTATCGCCTATCTGCAACGTACTCGAGAATCGCGCATTAATCCGGCGAGAGCGCAACAAAGCAGATGGTCGTTCAAGTTATCTTTTCCTCACCGAGCAGGGCGCTGAAATGCTTCAAGGGCTTGATAGATGGCTCGACAAAATACTCTCAAGCGCCGGTTCCAACAACCGTGCCCTTCACGATGACATTCGACGTGGTTTTCAAGCATTTCGCACATTGGTTGCGGCGGCCCAAGAATAGGAGAGCATGCATGACTGAAATGAGCAAAGCAAATAAGCTAACGCGCGCCCAATTCCTAACGGTAGTCACGATGATGAGTGGAACATTTCTCATCGTACTTAATCAAACCCTCCTCTCACCCGTATTGCCTGTCTTGATGGCAGACTTTGCCATCGATGCAACAACGGTACAGTGGCTCACATCAGGCTATTCGCTTGTTATGGCGGTAGTAATCCCCCTCTCCCCGTATCTATTGGGAAAATTTGGTCCGCGTAAACTCTTCCTGGTTTCTATGGCATCGTTTGTTTGTGGCAGCCTCATCGCTTCATTAGCAACAGCTTTTCCTATTGTCATGATAGGGCGTGTATTCCAGGCTATCGCTGCGGGACTCGTTATGCCTATGTCCTTCACGATCGTTTTGCTTGAATTCCCACGGGAACGTCGCGGAAGTGCGATGGGGATTGTCATGCTTGTTATTGGCTTTGCACCCGCTATTGGCCCCACCTTCTCAGGCATTCTGGTTGACACAGTTGGTTGGAGAATGCTTTTTATTATTGTTGCCGCCTGTGCTCTTATCGTTCTTGTCATTGCCTGCAAGGTACTCAGCACAGAAATGCAATTCAATCCAACTACCTTTGACAAGCTCTCTGTTGTATTGAGCACAATTGGTCTGATTGCTCTTCTCTATGGATTATCTTCATTTGCGAAAAGCGACAATCTCTCCCTTGTTTTGACACTTATCATCGGAGGCATCCTTTTATTACTTGCTTTCTCGATCAGGCAGATGAAGCTCTCCGTTCCTCTCTTGATGATCAGTGTTTTGAAAACAGGACGCTATCGCACAAGTGTCATCGTAAACATGATCAATGTTTCAGTGAGCACCGGAATGAGCGTTATGCTCCCGCTCTATATTCAAAATCTTTTAGGTTATTCACCCTTTATTACTGGTCTTGTCATGTTACCGGGTGCCGCATGCGGTGCTCTTGTAGGACTAGGGGCAGGTAAACTTTTTGACCGCAAAGGAATCCGCATTTGCGTAGTGCCAGGCGTTTGTTTAATGCTTATTGCCCTTGCTGTTATGGCCACTATTTTCACTATTCAAACCCCTCTTGTAATGGTAGGTCTTGCCTATGGTTGTATGTTTATCGGCATGCAGCTGCTTAATACGACCGTGGGAACATGGGGGTTAAATGCCCTTGGCAATGATGTTATTCAGCATGCACAAGCAGTCGGCAATACGCTTAATCAAATCGCAGGCTCTTTGATCACCGCTATCGTCATCTCAATCACGGCACTTGCCGCAAACGTTGTTCCCGTAGGTGATTCTCTTGCTGCATTTGAGCTTGGTTATCACTGGGGCTTTATCGCACTTTTGATTGTAGTAGTCATAAACTTCATTACCGTTATGTTCTTTGTACGCGAAAAGGGCACAACAGTAGCAAGTACCACTCAAACGTCCGCCAGCGCAAAAGACTCCATCACTCTGCATCCTAGCGATGGTAGTGAGTTGGTAGGTAACATTATGAATAATCACCCCTACTCTGTTTTACTCGGCAGCTCTTTACGTGACGTTGCAAAAGTACTTATTGGAGAAAAAGTAAGTGGTGTGCCCGTTGTAGATACTAATAATAAAGTCGTCGGCTTTATATCAGATGGTGATCTCATGCGCTATCTTGCAAGCGAAGATGCCACCATTCTTGATACTTCGCTCATGATGTATCGCTTTGATGATCCTGAAAGCTTTAGCCAACGCGTCACTACCCTACTCAAACTCAAAGTGGACGATGTGATGACCAATAATGTTGTATCCGTAAAGCAAGATCTTTCCTTAGGCAAGGCATGCGCAATCCTTTCGAATAAGCGCATCAAGAAAGTTCCCGTTGTAAGTGAGAACGATGAGCTTGTTGGTACGCTTTCTCGTAGTGATATTGTGCGCTCAACCCTCACTGATATGGTTGGGATATCGCACTAGAACAGTGCATGAGAATATCGCAAACAGTCAGCAGAAGAGCGAGTAAAAGAGCTGCTAGAAGAGCTGCTGGAACCGTCAATAGATATCGGTGGAGCCATCGACAGATTACAGCTGGCAAATCCCAGCCAACAGATCATTCACACTCACCATGCAAAACATCCATGAGCCATTTACCCTCATCGGAAAGATCATCTTTAGTAAATCCTGAGACCTTATTGCACGTTGTTGTAAACAGTGCAGAGGTCTCATTTTTATTTGAGAGATTCCAGCAGATATAACTTATATCAAGATCATCCATCAATCGAACCCACGCATCGGCCGAAGCATAATCAATATGCCCGTCTCCACTTGCCTCACAAATACCAAACTCAGTTACAAAGACAGACAATCCTGCATCAACTGCATCAACAAGACGATCGCGCAAATCTTGTTGATGCTCTGCTGCATAAAAATGAAGCGTATACATGATGTTGTCCGCATCCAAAGGTACTGCAGCCGCTTTATCCACCTCTTGTGACCACGTAGGCGTTCCCACAATAATGACTGCATCAGGGTCATTAGCACGAATAACAGGAATAATTTGATTTGCGTAAGTAGTAATATCTTCCCAGGTGGTCGCACCATTAGGTTCATTACATATCTCATACAAAATGTTTGTATGGTCAGCTAAATCAGCTGATATACGAGCAAAGAACTCCTTTGCCTCACTCACGTGCTGGAGCGGATTATTATCGCTTAAGATATGCCAATCAACAATCGCATACAAATCTGCTTCCGTGGCATAATTCACTCCGTTATACACCAGATTATAGAGAGCTTCATCATCACCATCGGTGCAGTATCCTCCCGATTCTGCCGTGTAGAGAGAAAGCCGTACGACGTTTGCATTCCAATCATTGCGCAACTCTTGGAAAAAGGACTGGTTAACGTATTGGGGATACCAGGCAAGTCCGTGTGTTGATACGCCTCGTAACTGTACCGGGCTACCGTCTTCTGCGCACAACTGTGCGCCTGATACCTGCAGCGCTCCTGCCGTTGATGGAGTGGCGGGGTTATCTCTGTTAAACTCCGTAGATCCCTCCGAGTCAGCCGATGCATCTTCGGTTGACGAAGTCTGCTGAGATGTTTGAGGCTCACTGTTATCCCCATCGGATCCGCCAGCACAGCCCATCAACAATAACGGTGTCAACAATAATGCCACCAGCGCAATCACTATTAATGAAGAGGTATCACAAACACGACAAAACCGAGCCTGGTTGCCCTTGGTTTGACTCAGTGCCAACTTACCCATCATATTTCTCATTGTGCTATCCTTGCGACGCTTGTATATCACTTGCAAATCTTTTCTTGCTTATGTATCTTTTCTTGCTTGTTCTTATGACACCCATCATATCGGGTATGCGTTCATGACTATGCGACCTGGTGAGATTCTACCGAACTGTTATTCTACCGAATGCCCTTTTCCGTTCACGTTGGTATACGCAACAAAAAATTGACTCATAAAACACTTTTGGTATAACCAAATACAGTATTTGCGCGGAGGCAAACCATACACAAGAGATGGCGAGCCGGATAAGGCACAGGCTGGAATGCCTGCTTCTTTATCCGGCTCGTTTTTTGTTTTAGGAGGTTTTAAAGCATGAAAATGACGATGGGACTGACACGACAACAACTCACTATGGTAGTTGTTATTCTTATGGGTGCACTTCTTGCAGTACTCAATCAAACACTGCTTACCCCAGCCCTTCCCGCCATTATGAAAGATCTCAATGTGAGTGCCACCACCGTCCAGTGGCTTACCAGCGGCTATTCACTTGTTGAAGCAGTCATTATACCTTTGAACGCCTTTCTTTTAGGCCGCTTCCCTACCCGCCGTCTCTTTATTGGCGGAATGACTCTCTTTATGCTCGGCTCAGCTCTGTGCGCACTTGCTCCTGGTTTTCCTTGGCTTTTTGCAGGCCGTATTTGCCAAGCTGCGGCAACCGGCGTTCTCATGCCCATGGTATTTACCCTTATCCTTCTCATCTTCCCTCGTGAAAACCGTGGTAGCGCGATGGGTATTATTGGATTGATTATTAGTTTTGCGCCTGCTGTTGGCCCTTCAATTTCAGGCATTTTGGTCGATAGTATCGGATGGCGTGCTCTCTTTGTTGTTGTAGTTGTTTTAGCCCTCGTAGTTGTTATCACCAGCGCTACAACCTTAAAGAATTTTGAAGGATTTGATAAAGCCCGCTTTGATATTCTCTCTGTCATCTTATTGGCACTTGGCATGGTGTCATTGCTGTATAGCCTTTCAACCTTCACTTCAACTGACAACCCGCTTATTTCGATAAGCTTAATGGTTGTAGGTGCACTTATCTTAGGACTCTTCTCGTTTCGTCAAACACGCCTCGAAGAGCCACTTCTCCGTATCCAGGTACTCATCCATCGCCAATTTAGAATTGCCACTATCTGTATCACTATTCTTGAAGCAATCCTCATTGGATCAAGCGTGCTTCTACCCATGTTTATCCAAAATGCGCTTGGTCTGAGCGCCACCGTTTCAGGACTACTGATGTTGCCCGGCGCCGTACTTGGCGCAATTGGCGGCCTTCTTGCAGGACGCTACTTTGACAAGCATGGCGTTCGCGGCATCACTATACTGGGTGCTTGTGTGCTAACCGTAGGTGTTGCAGGCTATTTCTCCTTTGGTGCCCATGCTTCTGTCTTTATGGTAGGCGTTGTCTATGGTATAGCCTGCATTGGTACTCAAGCGCTCATCACACCTGTTAACACGTGGGGCATTAATTCACTTCCCAACAATGAAGTTCCTCACGGTAATGCCATCGTATCCACCATGGAACAAGTAGGTGCATCCTTTGGTACCGCATTTGTTATTAGCTTAACGGCACTCTCATACCTTGTTGACCCTGCCGCTCAAGGCGCCGATCAGATGTACGTTGGCTGTCACATTGGCTTCGCGGGCATCTTAGGACTAGCACTCCTTATCTTGCTTCTCATTCTTATCTTCATGAAAGACAAAAAGACTGCACGCAAAACTACCCACCTGAGCACAACAGATGAAAACACACGCGACCTTGAAGATGCCCGCAGCGAAACCGAACACGCCACCACTTGGACTACTGCAGGAATCCCTGGCAAAGATCGTCCCTGGCTCGTTGGCGATGTCATGAACAGAACAGCAAGCACTCTTGCTGAATCCGCAACGGTATATGACGCCATTACAACACTTCAGCGCAATGACACGAGCGGTTTACCCATTGTCAATAAAAAGGGAGCGGTCATTGGATTTATTTCAGATGGAGACATCATCAAAAGCCTCGCATCACACACGACGGCAAAAACCGATGGTGAAATCTACACTATCTTGAGTAAATCTGAGAGCATCCAAGAACGTCTTGCTTCTGTGAAAGACAAATCAGCTCTCAGTCTTGCAACGCGCAACGTGATTGTGGTTGATGTAAATGAAAGTGCTGAAGATGCGTTTAGGGTTCTATCAGAAAAGCGTATAAAGAAAGTACCCGTTGTACACGACGGACACTTAGTTGGCACGCTCAGTCGCGGAAACATTTTGCGTGCTTTATCAATTATGGAAGGAGACATCACTGATCGCCATTAGGCGATCAGGTGTCTCACCATGAGATATCGAGATACTTATTGATACTTATTGAGGTACTCATTACTGATCTGCACCACAGGGATGAGCAGCCTCAATAAGCGCTTGGTCGCAAGCCACAGTTTCATAATAGCGATATCCGCCCGCAAAGTTATACGCTTCGTACCCGTTTCCAGCCAGAATGCGGCATGCGACATAACTCCGCAAACCGCTTTGGCAAATAACATACACGGGCTTTTTGGGGTCAATCTCATCAATGCGATCTCGCAATTCATCCAGCGGGATATTTACAAATCCGAAGATAGATCCACGCGCAAACTCTCCTGGCGTGCGTGCATCAAGCAACGTGACCGAAGGGTCAGTTGACAGCGCCTCAGTTTGCAATGTCTCCAACTGATCAAGATACCATTGCGACACGATGCCTTCCTCAATGTTCTCGATCATGAAGCCTGCCATATTAACCGGATCTTTTGCCGATGAGTAAGGTGGCGCATACGCTAGATCCAAATCTTTAAGATCAGTGGCACGCATGCCTGCAAAAATAGCAGTGGCCAAGACATCAATACGCTTATCAACACCTTCGTACCCAACAATTTGAGCTCCTAATAAGCGATAGGTCTCCTTTTCAAAGACCACCTTCATAGTCATGAGCTTGCCACCAGGATAATACCCTGCATGGCTCATAGGTGAGAGAATCACATGGTCAACATCAAGCCCCGCTGCACGTGCCACAGTCTCATTGACACCGGTAGCAGCCGCCGTAATATCAAACACCTTAATAACGCTACTGCCTTGAGAGCCACGATACGTACTATTCAAGCCACAAATATTATCGGCCGCAATACGACCCTGCTTGTTGGCGGGACCAGCAAGAGAGATAAGCGCTTCTTCGCCAGTAACAAGATGGTTAACCTGAACCGCATCGCCTACTGCATAAACATCAGGAGCAGACGTTTCCATATGATCATTTACTAAGATGCTTCCTTTAATACCAAGCTCTAGGCCCGCATCTTTAGCAAGATGCGTATCAGGAGTTACCCCAATAGCAAGCACAACCATATCTGCAAAAAGAGGGTCGGTATCTTGCAGAAGCATCTCGACCCCATCGCCTGTTTCCCTAAAACCTTCTACAACATGACCGAGTGCAAGCGTAATACCATGCTTGCGCGCCTCTGCATGAATAAATGCCGCCATATCTGGGTCAAAAGGCTTCATGAGTTGTTTAGGGCGCTGGACAATAGTAACTTCCATCCCAAGCTCACGTAAATTTTCCGCAAGTTCCAAACCAATGAAGCCACCACCAGCAATCACTGCTGAACGAGGGTGATTACACTCGATAAACTCTTTCATGCGGAAGGTATCTTCTACCGTGCGCAACGTAAAAACATGCTCAAGCCCAACACCAGGAAGACGCGGTTGTGTGGGCTTTGCTCCTGGAGAAAGAATGAGTTTGTCGTAAGCCTCTTCAAACTCCTCTCCTGTAATAAGGTTTCTCACCTTAACTAGTTTACTTTCGGGATAGAGAGCGACCACTTCATGATTGACACGCATATCCACATTGAATCGACGTAAAAAGCTTTCTGGAGTTTGCAAAGTAAGAGCTTGAGGATCCTCGATAGTACCACCAATATAATAAGGAAGTCCGCAATTGGCATACGAAACATAACCGGAGCGCTCAAATACGACAATTTGTGCATGCTCATCTAATCGACGTAGGCGCGCTGCTGCTGTCGCACCACCCGCAACCCCACCAACAATAACAACCTTCATACTCTCCCTCTCTTTACCTAGTGTGATACCTGCTGATTTTACTTGCCCATTTTACCCGACCCTATTCTTTGAGCAAAAGCATCGAGCTTTTCGACTTTAACAAGGCTGAAATCTCGTTGAACCAATTCACCGATACCTTATCTATTACGAGCGCCTTATACACCATTGTTGCTGATAGAATCAGAGTCACATATAGATCATTACCAAAGTTGGTAAGCTTCGTAGAAAGAAGAGTAAGCATGGATCGTTTAAAGGGCAAAGTCGCAATCGTTACGGGCTCCACAAGCGGCATCGGCACAGGAATTGCCAAAATGTTTGGCGCAGAGGGTGCAAAAGTTGTTGTTTGCGGACGCAATGAAGAGCGCGGTAATCAGGTTGTAGAAGCTATCACCTCTCAGGGTGGAGAAGCGTACTTCCATAAATTTGACGTTACTCAACCAGAAACGGTGGATGCTTTGTTTGCTGACACTAAAGAGCGCTGGGGTGCAATTGATATTCTGGTAAACAATGCTGCTGGTATGGCCTTAAAAGACGGTCGTGTCGATGAGATTTCTCTTGAAGACTGGGATGCCGTGTTTGCAAGTGACGTACGCTCTACGTTCTACTGCATCAAGACTGTTTTGCCTTACATGCAAGAACAAAATGGTGGCTCCATTATCAATATTGGTTCTATGGCTTCTTGTGGTGGCGACCTTGGCTCTACGGCATACGCATGCGCTAAAGCAGGCGTTGACATGCTGACCGAATACACTGCGCTCCAATATGGCAAGCAAAACATTCGTTGCAACTGCGTGCGCCCTGGCCTTATTGTTACTCCACAAAATGAAAATAAGGTTCCTGACGCATTAAAGGGTATCTTCTTGGATAACATTGAGGTGAATCGCTACGGCAAACCAGAAGATATCGCTGCCATGTGCGTTTACTTAGGATCAGATGAGAGTAGCTACTTCACCGGTCAAGTAGTAACCGTTGATGGTGGCCTTAACGCTCACGTTGCTACAGTTGCTCAGTTCCGCGCTCTTGCATCACGCACTTGGTAAAAATTAGATTAGCAGGATTAGCAACAGCAGGATTAACAACATAGAAAGTTCATTTGAGGGAGCGCGTCAAACGCTCCCTCATTTTTTATTCAGACTCTCTACCTCTACTCTTTATCTCTACGCAAGCGTCAATGCATTGCCTACTCACGCCAATTGTTTATGCCGGTTGTGTGTCAATTACATATCTTAGTTGTTCATACCAATTGTTTATGTTGGCTGTTCATACCTATTACTCGCACGATTCAGCGGCAAGTTTTGCTGCAGCCTCTGCGCGCTCTCGACATAGGTCGGCCCATTTTGGCATCTTGCCAAGCGTGCCAGCCAAATCTTCAAGTGTTGCGGGAATATCAATGCCTTGAGGACACATCTGTACACAAGCCTCACATTGGATACAATCTTGTGCGCGCTTACCTTCAGGTACGGCATCCATCTGCATTGATACGGTAAAGCTTGTATCAAATTGAAGATCGTTATAGGCGTTGAGCATCATAGGGATATCGATTTCCTGCGGACACGAGTCGATGCAATAGCGGCACGCCGTACACGGTACACCATCCTTCAAGGATTCCGCCATTGTCAACAAAGCATCTTCCTCTGGTTTGGTAAGAGGTAATGCGGCCTGAAAGATCCGACAGTTTTCTTTCACTTGTTCAAGATCTGACATGCCACTCAAAATAGTCTTCACACTTGATATACCAAGCAACCAGCGAAACGCCCACTCTACCGCTGTGCGATCAGCGCTATCGCCTGCTTCTTTAGCTACTTCTTCATGTGACGTGCCTACTATACCTGACGGAGACCGCTTTGATAGTTCTTCCTGCAACTGTAGTATTTGTACATCGCTTAAAGCAGCAAGCTTACCACCGCGCAACGGCTCCATAACAACAATGGGCATTCCAATATCTTCGAGAAGCTTCGTTTTTTCAGCAGCATCCTGCAAGGTCCAATCAAGGTAGTTAAGCTGTATCTGACAGAACTCCATGATATTGTTATTAGTGAAAAGTGCCGCGGTTTCAGGATCACGTTGCTCAAGTTCAGCATATTTACGAGCACCGTACTCAATAAAACGTTTCAACGTCTCAGGTCGTCCATGACATGAGAAGCCTAAATGACGAATACGACCGTTCTTTTTCTGTTCAATGAAATAGTCCGCGATGCCCCATCGCTCATCTACATACACTTCGATCGATGCTTCATAGATATTATGCAAGAGATAAAAATCGAAATAATCAACGCCGCATTTTATAAGCTGCTCTTCAAAAATAGGAGCTGGATCATATGTATCAGCAATCTGATGACCGGGATATTTGGTTGCCAAGAAGAACTGATCACGTGGATAACGCGCTAACGATTTTCCAAGCGCAATCTCTGACATACCACCATGGTAAGGATAGGCCGTATCAAAGTAATTAACGCCTGCGGCAAGTGCGCTATCAACCATAGCGTCAAGTGCAGCCTGATCAATACGGGAAGCATCACCATCTATAATAGGCAAACGCATTGCGCCAAATCCTAGTCGCGCAACAAAGTCTCCCAGAAAATCATTTGTTAGCATAGCTGCCTCCCTCACAATAGTACGGCTACACGCTCAACAGCCGTAGCAAATAACACTAATACAACAAGCAATGCATTGATAACACCATTGTTAAAAACACCACTATCCTGCCATTGTAATATAAAAGACAGAGTGTTACTAATATTTGATTCGCTTACAATAGTGGTACGTTATTGAGATACTGTATTACGTAGCAAAATAAACGAAATGGAATCGATTATGGCTCATCAAGCTTTTTCTTACCATATTGAAGAGGTTCATCTTGGATCTAACAAAGAGTTACTCTCAGCGATTGTCTCTTGTTGGCGCCAATCGGTAGAGGCTACCCATGACTTTCTCACTCAAGCCGATATTGAACGCATCGCCTACTATGTTCCTGACGCTATCACATCCGTTACTCATCTTGCTGTCTGTTTTAAAGATGGATCTAAAGATGGATCGAATGAATCTAACCGCGTTATAGGTTTTATTGGAATTGAAGATGCAATGGTTGAAATGCTTTTCATTGATCCAGCATTTCGCGGTCAAGGCATAGGAACCGCGCTGCTTGATTACGCTATTCAAAAATACAATCCAACATTTGTTGATGTTAATGAGCAAAACAAACAAGCAATTGGTTTCTACGAACAGTACGGATTTATTGTGATTGGACGATCAGAAACTGATGAGATGGGAGACCCTTTTCCTATCCTCCATATGCAACTGCACCGAGACTAAGACTCAAAGAGATTGCATTATTAACACGATTGGGTAATCGCAGACTCACGACTACCCAACAAAGAATGTGCTTTTGTTAATGTGCTTTTGTTTTTGATAGAAGAATTACAGTGCCTTCATAGCGGTACCATAAACAAATACTTCAACCACTTCTTTGAGAAAGGATGTCTTGTGAAATATACAACACTTGGCCATTCAGAAATAAAGGTTTCGCGAATCTGTATTGGCGGCATGAGTTTTGGTGAACCCGATGCTGCAAATCATGAATGGACCATCAATCCCGAAGAAACCGAAGTCGTTATTCGCTACGCTTTTGATGCAGGCATCAACTATATCGATACGGCAAATTGCTACGCAAAAGGAACCAGCGAGGAATATATCGGTCGTGCACTTAAACACGCTGGTATTCCACGCGACCAAGTAGTTTTGCAAAGCAAGGTCTTCTTTAATGAAGGCAATCTTTCAAGGGTGGCTATCAAAAGAGAAATTGAAGGCACGCTTTCGCGTTTGGGTACCGATTACCTTGATGTCTATATGATCCATCGCTTTGATTACAACACTCCAATTGAAGAGACCATGGAAGCTCTCGATGAACTCGTTCGCTCAGGTAAGGTGCGGGCACTTGGTGCAAGTGAGATGTATGCCTACCAACTCCACAATATGCAAGAGGTAGCCAATCGTAATGGCTGGACACCTTTTACCAATATGCAATGCCACTACAACTTGTTGTATCGCGAGGACGAGCGAGAACTCATCCCCGTATGCCGCCAATTCGATATGGCGCTCACCCCCTATAGCCCTCTCGCTTCAGGGCATCTCGCGCGCAAAACATGGAATTCCAATTCTTTACGGAGTGCAACTGATCGCACCATGGCGGATAAATACGATCGGGCACAAACGCTCGATCAACCCATCATTGACCGCGTTGCGCAACTGTCCCAAAACCGCGGTATTCCTATGGCTCAAATTGCAATTGCTTGGCATCTTTGCAAAGGGATAGAAAGTCCAACGCTTGGCTTCTCAAAACCAGCACGCATTGACGATGTTCTTGCTGCAGTTGATATAGAACTTTCCCAAGAAGAGATTGATTTTCTTGAAGAGCCTTATGTGGCGCACGAACTGGTAGGACCATTGGCTCGTCCAGGCGAGAAACCTCTTGCGGGAACCATTCGTCCTCCTATGAAATAGCAACGCGATAACACCAGCATTAAGGATCTTGTCATGGCCGATACGACATCTCCTTCAGATAACCCTAACTCCTCTACCCACTCCTCTAGCCCTTTGTCCACTACCAATCCTTTGCTCGCCATGAGTCTTGATGAGTTATGGCACCTGTTTCCCCTTGCACTTGTTGAACCAAAAAGCGATTGGGCTCATCAGTACTCTGAGATGAAAACCGCGCTCGAAAACCTCTTGTACGAAACATCCGATCTTCGCATACATCATGTTGGAAGCACAGCTCTTGCAAACATCAAGGCAAAAGACATCGTAGATATTTTGATTGAAGTTGGCCCGCTTGAATCACTCGATCAAATTGCCTTAGTTTTAGAACATCACGGCTTTATCCATATGGCTACCGAGCCATCGCGTATTTCACTCAATTATGGTTATACTCCACAAGGCTATGCCGATGAGGTTTATCACATCCACCTACGCTATCGTGGAGACAACGATGAGCTTTACTTTCGCGACTATCTCAACGATCATCCCACTATTGCACACGAATATGAAACACTGAAAATAGCACTCTGCAATCAATGCTCACTAAATCGCGATGCATATACTGCGGGCAAAACAGCGTTTATTCAAACATGGACAAAAGCAGGAAAATTAGCATACGAAGGCCGCTATCAATAGTTTCTAACAGCATATCTAAAGAAGAGACCTGATACTATTCGCCCTCAAATTCATACGCTTCTGTGATAGATAATCCAACTTCAAAATAATAATCAAGAATTTTCACAGGAAGATCTATCTCAACTGAACTTGGTCCTTGCTGAAATCCATCCTGATAACACCCCAATACAACATTGACATCATATTTATCTGCAATAAAGCAACAATAATGGATTACCTCATCTAAATCTTCTGCCGTATGAGATTCTGTTTTACCAGCCTCATCTATGGACCATGAGCCTAAATAATCGACAATAAACCAAGACCCTTTATTAAGTCTGTCTAATCTATCGAGCTGCTCCACGACTTCCTTAATGCCTTGCAAATAGACTATATCGCCATTCATAGAGCCATGAGTAGGCATATTTATTATTAGACAGTCAGAATCAAAGTGTTTATCTCGTAATTGTTTTAGCCGTCTGCTTTCTATATTGTCTAACCAGCCAGAAATCATTCGTTCTTCAGATATCCCGAGACAACTCCCAACTGCACACGCTGCGACTGTTCTTGCATAATATAAATCCGTTACATAATTAACACGCTTACCCCAAAGTCCGGCCTTCATTGCAAGAGCCAACGTGAGACCAGATGTTTCAGGGCGCTCTCCTTGAACCAGAAACATTTTCCCAATTTGCGAAGTACGCAAAATATGATTTATCGCTTTGTCTTGTTCTATAATTATTTGCTGATTTTTCGCTCGACCTCGATTCGCAAAGTTATAAAACTCGTCAAGCACGCTATATAGCGACCTCATATTCAACCCGCGCATTACATTCATCCTTTTCTTTTCTTTGATTCCCCTGTACGATAATTCCGCACTTTATAGCTTTTTGAATTCTGACAAGGTGCATTATTGGGACTAATTACTGGGATGCTTGCGCTTTACTGAACGTACTGTTTGCTTGGTCGGAAGAAGTCATCTGTTTACGTACAGACTCTTAATACAAAGGAACACAATACAATGATCATTCTTATTAGTGGTGCAAGTCATACTGGTAAAACGCTTTTAGCGCAAAAGCTTTTGGAACACTACCATTATCCAGTACTCTCATTGGATTTGTTAAAAATGGGACTTATCCGCGGCGGTCAGACTTCTCTCACCCCTGAAGACGACGAAGCCCTCACGCTTTATCTTTGGAACATTGTCAAAGAAATCATCAAAACCGCTATTGAAAACAACCAGAGTCTTATTATTGAAGGCTGCTATATTCCCTTTGATTGGAAAAAGGATTTTAATTCCACCTATCTTGTCCATATAACGTATTGCTGCCTTATTATGTCTGAACGATACATCATGCAGCACAGCGACGCTCTTAGTCGTTATGCTAATGCAATTGAACAAAGATTGTGCGATGAAGTCTCTATCCCTGGTCTCATCAAAGACAACAATGACGCACTTGTCTCCTGTCGCAAATACAGCCTTCCCTATTTTCTTATTGATGACACCTATAACAGTGAAACCATCAAAGCTTTTGTTGTAGCGCTCGAAAAAACAAAGATGTAGCGCCTTGTGCATCTCCGACACCTATTTATACAACTCATTCAAATTCGCTTTTCTGCAGCATATGTTTTCAGTACGTTAGAACCACGCAAATTAAAAAACTAAAAACAACCAAAAGAATTATGCCTAGTGCTGCACAAGCTTGCGCCAAGCCATCGCACAATTCTTGCGAAAGAAGCGTCCCGTGAATCTAACCATAGAAACAGATACAACTCTTCAGGATACCGAGGTACTTATCCGTTGCGCTGTAGTAAACGAGCACGTTGCCGCACTGGTAGCAAGTATTCGAATGTATGATCACCATATTGTCGGTAAGCATAACGGCGAAACCGTTGTCATACCCATTGGCACTATTCTCTATATTGAAACAGTTGATCGCCGCACCTTTGCGTATACGCACCAATCTGTGTTCGAGATCAATTCCACTATCTCCGAGCTTGAAAACAACTTAGCAAATACAAACTTTGTGCGCACAGGCAAAAGCTGCCTTATCAATTTATGCCGCGTTAAAAGCCTCCGTCCTTACGTAGGAGGACGACTGCTTGCCCGACTTAACAACAACGAAGAGGTTATTGTCTCACGCATGTACGCCAAAGAACTCAAACGCCGTCTCGGCGTGTAAATCCTTAATCCCTTTAATTCCTTGTTGGCAATTTTGATATACG
Source organism: uncultured bacterium (assembly GCA_905215035.1). GTDB lineage: Bacteria > Actinomycetota > Coriobacteriia > Coriobacteriales > Eggerthellaceae > Anaerotardibacter. Next base: position 10,296 of record CAJMOJ010000010.1, on the reverse strand, counting down.
CCCTAACGGTTATAGGAGGTTATCATGACTAGCAAAACCGTTCTGAACGCCACCCCTAAGCAAGCCAATAAAATCATCGATTCCGAAAAAGTTCCACCCCACAAGGTACTCAAAGATCTTTTGGTCAATTTCTGTATTGGCTTTACCCTACTCATTCTTTTTAGTTGTATCTTTGGGTTAATTTTTGCCGATGAGGCTGCCAAACCAGGCATTATCATGTGCTTAAGTATTGGTGTCGCCATGCTGATTTGTGCTGTTTTACAGTTGATCTTTTTTACTCCCGTTTTTATCAAGCGTATGGGCTACGTTTGGCGCTTATCTTTTTTTGGCATCTGCCTCTATGTCGTACTCGCACTTTACGGTGCTGCGTTTAATTGGTTTCCTGCTGACAATCTCGGGGCATGGATTGCCTTTAGTGTTGTCTATTTGATTGTTCTTGCTTTTATGAGCGTTATATTTACTCTCATCAACAAGCGTGATATCAAAACACTCAATAACAAGCTCGCAGAGTTTAAAGTTCATCGCGACAATCACAAAGACAACGGATAATCACAAACCAACACCCGCTAAGCTATACAATCTCAAGCTTTACGATTTCCGCCAATGAAATGCGTTCCCCATCAACAAAAACGAGGCGTCTATGTACCTCATCAATAGTGCGCACTCTGCCCTCACACTCATAGTAAGAGCCGCCCTCTTTAGCCAAATCATTTGCAAAACAAAGAGCCTTTACGTGCGGTTGTTCAGACAAACGCTCGCGCAGTAACGCCATTGATTGATTGAGTAAAGCTAGATCAACATCACTCAGATCCTGTCTTTTTTCAGTAATACGTGCCACTTCCGCAAGCGCACTTCCATGACCAGTAAGTGCTGCAAAAGGAGCAAACTGCGCTGCACGATCATGCAATGACATAGCGGGATGCTTCGACAATGGACGAGAACGATCAATGATATCGGAATAGTCTTTTTTAATCGATTCTCTCACAGGACAACTTCGTGTACGATTGTCTCTCATGCGCTGTGACCCCCAATCTGAGAATTACGCTCTAGGGCTGTACCCTCTTCTTTGAGACTCACCGCATGCACCACTGCGTTTTTGCCAAATTTTTCACGCACATCAAGAAGTGCACTTTGAAGCTGTCTATCTTTTTGTGCCGACTCACTGTTTGAATTGCTTATGCCCTCATCATCAAAAAGATCAAATAGGGATTGCTGTGCATGACTTTGAAGTTCTTCAGCCTCAGCCTCACTAATAACCTGCTCTGCTGAAATAGTCACTCGTTTCACCAAAAGATTGTAGTCAATAATATCTTCAAACAACTTCAACGCCGCCTGTGTAAGATCATGTGAAAGCGCCGAATAGTGTTCTAAAGTAATAGTTCCATGTGCATGCTTAGGCACTAAGCGCCCATAAAAATCTTCTTTGAGCTCGCCCGTGAATTCAGCCATAAGCAGAGGGTCATCTAAACTTGTACGATCATATCCAATCGTTAACGTAAGCTTATTAGTAACCAAGCCTTCTGCCATTAAATCAAGAGCAAGCTGATCTGCCATCTCCCAAACTACTGTGCGCGTATCTGTTGCACTATAAGGACACTGCAATACCTGTCCTGATGCTTTGCAATTTACTGAGGGCCTGTATGCCTTGACCTCTTGCATGGTTACCGGTTCAAACCCCCAGGCGTGATCAATAAGAAGTTCTGCGTTTTTGCCAAAAAGCTTAAAGAGCAGATCCTCATTCATGCGATCACCCGGTCTTCCAAGAGAGCACCGTGCAATATCTCCCATGGTAAAAAGACCATGCGCCGTCAGCTTTTTAGCATACCCTCTACCTACGCGCCAAAAATCAGTAAGCGGTTCATGATCCCACAGCCGCTCTTTATATGAGCGCTCATCAAGAAGCGCCATGCGCACGCCATTTGCATCGGGTTCTTCATGCTTTGCAAGAATATCCATTGCCACTTTGGCAAGGTAGAGATTGGTCCCTATTCCTGCCGTTGCCGTAATACCCGTTTTGCAATAAATCTCAGCAATCACACGTGAAGTAAGAGAAGCCACATCCATGTCATACAAGCTTGAATACTTGGATACGTCAATAAATACTTCATCGATTGAATAAACATGAATATCGTCCGGTGAAAAATACGAAAGGTAAATGTCGTAAATCTGCGCTGATACTTCAATGTAGCGAGCCATACGAGGTTTGGCGATCAGATAATCAAGCGCAAGGGACGGATTGACCTTAATCTCCCCATCGTAAAACGACGCTCCTGCAAAAGCAGGATTATGTGTAATGCGATGATGATCAATATCGTAACCTGTACAGTCGTGTGTGCGTGGTATCAAAGGCCTGTAAAATGCCTTTTGCGATGCGGCGGTTTTTGATCCATTGACTTTACCGAGATGGCGAAGCCGCCCAGCGTTTACATCACGAACCTTTTGGATTACCTCAAAAAGACGCGCTCTCCCACCCACACCATATGCTTTAAGTGAAGGTGAGACAGCAAGACAAATAGTTTTTTCAGAACGAGAAACATCTGCCACAACCAAATTGGTGGCAAGCGGATCAAGACCCCTATCGTGACACTCAACCGAAGCGTAAAAAGATTTCAGATCTATAGCTATGTAGCGATAATTCGAACACATGTTCTTATTATCGCGCACAGATTTCCCAATTTCAAGAAGCCTTATAGCTTAGCTATTTTCAAGACGCTCTTTAAGCGCAAGAAGTGCAGAGAATTTATCTCCTATGGTAAAAGAAGCATGAACTTCCGATTGGTCAGACATCACTGATGACAAGGATTGCTTTTGCTCCTTGTAATCACCAGTAAGTAAATTACTCAGCAATTCTGCTGTAACGCGCGCATCATAAAGAGCTCCATGAAGATTTTCTTCATCTACTTTGATGCCATACCAATCGATTGCATTATGCAGCGACATCTGGCGCCCATTTCCTACATCCATAACGCGAGGATAGACGCGCTGAAGATCCATCCAACGGCAGGTCTTTTCAGGGAATTAATTGCTTTACTAGTTGTTTCTTTCAACAACTGCGCATAATCGCTCCCGCTCCAAGCAACGTAGCGCGTTACCCCATCGCCAACCCACGTACGAAACGCCGCAAGCACATCAGCTAAAGAGTCAGCATCACACACATCACTCGTCCTGATTCCAGTCAATGATTGAATGTGAGGTGCAACATCAGTATTGCATTCAGGGAATACATACGACACAAATGAGTCAATAATCTGACCTGTTGGACTTACCCGAACCGCGCCAATCTGAATAATCTCATAACCAAGACCGTTAATTTGGCTAGCCTTCTTCACAGGAGTAAATTCCAGATCAAGCACAATATTTTGAACATAGCGACTCATTGTATGTATCTTAGCAGATTGGTAACCAAGCATGGTGTGTTGCTTGACAGGCAATCTGTGGATATTTAATATCTTTGGATATTATTTATCTACAGATTGGAGCCCGCTATGAATATCGTGATTCTAGGTGGAAATGGATACGTTGGTAAAGAGCTTGTGAAGCAATGGCTGGTTCGAGACAAGGACGCACAGTTTCTCCTTATTAGTCGAAGCGGCAACAATCCTTTTAATGATCCACGTGTTAAAGCCGCAAAAGCTGACGCAACGGATGCTGCTTCTATCGAGAGTGTTCTTCCTTCCCATGTAGACTGCATGGTTTGTCTTGTTGGCGGGATGGAAAGCGCGGAGCAAAACATCGCACCGGTTAAAGCTATGAACACCGTAGCAAGTGCTCACGATATCCAACGCCTTGGATATGGCAGTGGGAGTGTAGTCGTCACACCATTTACTCAATCAAAAGCAGAAGCATGCGCACTGTTACGCAAAAGCGGCAAACACGTTACTATAGTTGAACCAACACTCATTTATGGAGCAGGTAGAAATGATGCGCTTGCCAAAATGGTTCCCTTGCTGAAATTCTTTAGCCTGTTCTCTAAAAGCATGAAACCAGTACGCGTTGAGGATGTTGCTACTCAGCTTATCGATGGGCTCGATAATAAACTCGATAAGTAAGATGCCTCACAGGAGATAAACAATGAAAATTAACAGCAGCGTTGAGCAAGGCACCATCGTTCTTCTTATGCTAGCTTTGCAAAAAGGACACACCCCGGTTAAGAGCCATGTACTCTCTCATGTTATGGGCGTGTCGGATTCGTATCTTAAAAAAACGCTGCGCAAGCTTGCGATTGGGGGACTCGTTGAATCCTCAGCAAGCAAAGATGGCGGCTTTCAACTTTCTCGTCCCGTAGACACGATAACGCTTGCAGATGTTTACCAAGCACTTGAGCCTGAAGGTTTTATGTTTCGCGCAACATCCACACCAGAGAAGATCTTTCCTGATGGTGAACATGTTGGTGACGCTATAGAACACGTAGTCCAATCATTTCAAGAGGGGTATGAAGCATTTCTTGACCGTCTGGCCAAGCGTCCGCTTTCTGATTTACTCGAAGACGGCGCCTGGCAAGACGGTTGTGTCGATTGGGCCTCGCGCTAGCTACATCCTTAAAAGTCGCCAAAAATAGTGACCAGATGTTATAGAACTCATTTTTTGATTATTTAATCGTGATTATTTAATAATATAAGCATCTACAATCTCACCATAGAATGCCGTGTGGTAATCACTGTTAGCACTATGATGAGAGCCGGGAACATCTTGCGGATAGAACTGCTCATGATACTCAGGCTTCAAATGAGTCGGATCTTGCGTCTGTTTATAAACCACGCGACACTCAAGCGTTAAAGGCAGTTCTTTAATTCCAGGAACAGAAATGATCTCGGGCTCCTCAAGCGTAACGCCAAGTTCTGCAATCTTATCAATGTCATAACCACTCTTGGTTCCTGCAATTCCCAAAATTTTGGAGTCAAATTCACCCAAAGGGATATTAATGGTGAACTCAGGATTCTTTTCTAACTGCTGATGGGTAAAGCGACCCGTACGCACAAAGGTGATAAACAGGGGCTTTGCCCATTCAACACCAAGCGCTCCCCACGAGATTGTCATCGTATTGGTTTTGTCTTCGGTTTTCGTAGTAAGAAGAACACCTTTTTGTAATGCTTCAAAAATTGTTTTGCTGTAATCAAATACCTCAATATGTTCTTTCATGTGGACTTCCTTCTCCTCATGCATGCTTGATGCATACTTGACGTATTGCAAATGCAATATATAATGTACATGCAATATATATGTTACATCTATCTTGCAAGATATATATACGATAAATGTATAAGTACTCTATACCAAGATGACAAAAGAAAGAAACCCCGTGCAAGACGCCAAAAATGAACGAATGAAGGCAGCCCGTATCGAAGCCGGTCTTTCACAACAACAACTTGCAGATGCGGTTGGCGCAACGCGCCAAACTATTGGACTTATTGAAGCAGGACGTTACAACCCAAGCCTCAAACTTTGCACTGCAATTTGCAAAATACTCGGCAAAACACTTAATGACCTCTTCTGGGAATAGGAGCACGATAATGTATCTCACGCGAAAATGGAACGAAATTATGGGCCCTAAAGATGAACGACTTGAGGCGGAAGAAAACCGCGCTACTAAAGTCAGTGCCTATATCTTGCTTATTGGCTCGATATTGAGTCTCTATTATGCAATTCTTCTTGATCAAGTAGCCTACACAACTGATCACCCCATTATGACCGAACTGGGAAGTCATGTAGTACACGTCCAATTTCCTCTCCTAGTCACCATCCTTCTTGCCGGCATAGTTTCAATCACCATGCAGACAAAATCAGGATCCTTCTCTAGCTATAAACGCTTTGCTGAAGTAGATACTATCCCCTGGGACTATGTAAGCATCTTTGCTCTTGCCTGTGGAGTAATCGTTGGTGTGCTCACTTCATGCATGCGCATTATCGCTGAAATTCAAATTGTGGGCATTGGCCAGGTAGCATGGCTGGGAGACTTTGCTATTGGCGTTGTATTTTTTGGTATAGGTTTCGCTGTTGGATTTTGTGCGATCGCACTTACTATTCATGACGCAATCAAGCGTCGCCGCGAGATAGAACGTGAACTAGAGGATTAGTCAAACGATTGGTCTAAGCTTGTCGTCAGGCTAGATATGGCGCTCACGATACTCCCCAATCGCACGTTTAGTAGCATTGGCAAACGCCTGCACTGCATCTGCCTGAATCCATCGTCCTTCTTCACGATAGCGTAGCGAACAGTTAGACTCACGCGACCGATCAAGCCCATTAATAGAAAGCTGAATAGTTCCACTAATTTCGCGATGCTCAACATTGGTGTATGTTTGCTTGCCACCAAGCGCCCAAGCTGCAAGTCCCGCATCCTTTACACTGCCTGTTTCTTGATAAACCGCCAATGCCGCCCATGCGCCAAAGCCGTCATTTTCTTCGGTTATGCTCGTGTGTGTCTCGGTATGGCCCGGCGTAATGGCACAAATTACTGACGATGAGTCGCTAAAGCGCCAGAACTCTCCATTGACAGTAATGCCAGCGCTCGTTACTTCCCACAACCCCAAACCATCACGTGCCATAAACTGAGCATATACGGTAGTGGCCACATCATCACTTCCTCATAAGAATCTCTTAAAAGATATGCCTCTGCGATATTTTTGATTGAAACCTCTGCGCAAATCTATGATACCGCGATCTCTATGGTACCCTGATCTTGTTGATTCGAAAGCCCTGAAAGGCGCTTCTATGACTTGCGATGAGCTTACTCAAAAGACATTCTCTACACCACAGGGCACCATTACCTACTGGGTAAGCACCCCATCACATCCCCAATCGTATCCCCAAGCCCAACCTCTTCCCCATCCGCAACCTCACCCGCGGTCGCATTCTCAATCGGACGCTCAAGTACAAGATGATGACGCCTCTCGTCCCTGGCTTATCTTTTTGCCTGGACTTACCGCAGACCATAGACTCTTTGAAAAACAGGTCGAATATTTTATCGATCGAGCCCATATTCTTGTTTGGGATCCCCCATCGCACGGATTATCTCGTCCGTTTAACCTAACGTGGACGATGGATGATCTTGCCACATGGTTGCATGATATATGCGAACAAGAACACATCGAGCACCCTATTCTCATTGGCCAGTCAATGGGTGGCTATACAGCACAAGTTTTTATGGAGTTATATCCTTCTTGTGCCAAAGGATTTGTTTCGATTGATTCATGCCCACTGCAAAAACAATATTATTCTGGTTGGGAACTTGCTGCGCTTCATCACACTAAACTCATGTATCTTTCAATCCCGTGGAAGACCTTAGTGCGCCTTGGCTCTACAGGTAACACAGTCACTCCTTACGCACAAAATATTATGCGTGACATGATGCTTGATTATCAAAAACGAGAATACTGCGAACTTGCAGCTCATGGATTTATGGTACTTGCTGATGCTGTAGAAGCAAATCGTCCTTATATCATTCCATGCCCTTATCTCCTTATCTGCGGAGAAGAAGATAAGGCAGGTTCAGCAAAACGCTACAACCGAGCATGGGAGAAAAACACCGGCACTCAGGTTCATTGGATCCCGAATGCCGGACATAATTCTAATTGCGATAACCCCATCGCAATTAATGAATGCATTGAAGCGTTTATCAACTCGCTTGATAGGCAGTAATTGCCTGCACTAAAAATTCAGTAGCGCCCGCTCCTGCTGCATTATCGTAGTAAGCCACAAACCGAGGATCTGCAAGATACCCCTGAACAAGACCAAGATACGCCCTCTTATCATCAGTGTTTCCCCAATGAATAGCAATCCAATGCTCATGCATGCGTGCTAGTTCGCGGGCTGCTTCACTCTCTGGATTCCCGTCAGCAAAAGCGAGGCGCAACTGAACCTTAATACTCTCCTCCAAAAGCTCTTTTGCGTCCCACTCATCTTGAGAAAGACTCATCATACGTTTATTGGATGCATCGATTGTTTCGTCACCATATAGCTCACGTGCTTCTTGCCCATATGTTTCTTCAAATTGCTTAATTCCTTGTGCCTTCAACTCTTCAAAAGCATCGTTGGTACTCATGTGTTCCAACCTTTCTATAGCTGCAAGCGATGCTTGCGTTCTTTGAATGGATGCGTTGAGCGACTCGCCTTGAGCACGTAAAGCCTGCAAATGTACAGTGAGTTCTCTATAAATATCAGCAGGCGATGGGGCTGCCTGTATCAGCTGCTTGATTGTCGCGAGCGGAAGACCGCATAGCTTCATAGCTTGAATCTGTGCCAGTACTTTAGCATCCGCTTCACTATAGGAGCGATACCTATTGTGCGCACGCTGCGGAACCAGAAGCCCTAGGCTTTCATAGTGACGCAAGGTACGCGTGCTCACACCCGCCAATTCTGCAAGCTCACCAATGGTGTAATGCCGATTAGTCTTGTCCATATGAGCTTTGTCAGCCTTACCCGAAACAACCTCATCAATCAAAACAGGCCTCCTCTTACATCCATTCCCTACGCAATCCATCATGCACCTTGACGTTACGACAAGGTCAAGAGGTGAGCAGTACATAGTGCTCCAAAGCCGAACTGATCCTGCAGCACAGGTTGCTTATTTCTTTACCTCACGTTTTCGCCATGCTATATTGCCACTATATAATTTAGTTTTAGGTTACAACGGCCAAACTACTTGCTAGTGATGTACAAATACAGACCTAGCTACTATCGGGCAAAGGAGGAAAAGCCGTGTTAAAGACTAAACGCACACAAGCTTTACTCCGCTGTGCTCTAGCTGCCATATTAGTATGTGGTCTAACCATTCCTAATTGGAGCAGTATTGCACTAGGCGAAGAAAGCTTAGAAAAGAAGACCCCCCCAGCGAGGTAATTGACACCTCACCTGATGCAGATTCTAGTACTACTGCATCTGACACTTCTGATCCGAACTTCACACAATCGGATCCTGCAACTACAGATGTTGCCTCTCCCCCAGATTCCGAAAATCAATCTCAACAATCCAATACGCAAAGCATTACTAATTCTCTATTAGTTTCACCTTTGGTTGCACCAGTACTATCAGCAACACCTCAAGCTGATCAAACAGGAAAGTTTAGCCTTGGTGATTACACCCTTTGGGGCATCGACGGAGATACCATTAGCACTGCTGATTTTGCTTATGACACAAATGCTAAAACAATTACGGTTAATACAAGCAAGCACTTTGCAATTCAAAATACTGATCAAACAAAGATTGCAAGTGGTGATGATGCAGGATATCTCCAAAACCCTTCTGCTATAGGATTTATTATTCCTGCTGGTGTTTCTGCTCATATGCAGCTTGAAAATATCCACATCCGTAATGGTGCACCAATAGACATCAAACCAAGTGCATCTCTAACTTTGATTCTTGGTGACGGAACCAAGAATAAGCTTGATAGTAACAACATCATTCATGCCGCAATCCATTGCCCTAGCGGTACTAACCTCCTTGTTGACGATACGGTTCGAAACATTACCTCTGACGGCACTCACATCACACCTGAAAATGGCGTAGTCCCTTATGACTGCACCCTCCTTAATGGAAAGAACGTCACTAAAGGCGATCCACTCTCTGAGCTCGATAGCAACAATCCTGGAGAGTTGTATGCACTTGGATCAGCGTATCAATCTGCTGCTGCAATAGGTGGCAACGATATAGGAATATACAGCCAAAACAATCAATTAAATCAAGGAGAAGCTGGCGGCAATATGACGTTTGATGGCGGATACGTTAGAGCTGTCAACGGCGACGATTTCCCATTTTTCGTAACTGCACCTGAACCAAATACAGGTGCAGGTATTGGTGGTGCAAAATGTGGCAACGGCACAGGACCCAATGAATGGATTACAATTAATGGTGGTCGTGTAATTGCCTATGGTGCTTACCATGGAGCCGGTATTGGTGCGGGCTTATCTGCCGCCTCAGGAAACATTCGCATTAATGGAGGATGTGTCGAGTCCTGGGGTGGAAGTCATGGTAATGGGTTTGGTGGTGCCTGCGATGCTCAAGATAGTTCTGCGTATCAGATTATTCTAACGGGCGGTACACTGATTCCCACAACCCGTGATGATAAAATTAATAAATTCTACGATGCCGGTGCTCCTGGCTTACAGGTACAAATGACTGGTGGCTCCCTTGGTAATAACAAAGGAGCTTCAGGGTTTAAGTTTGATGGTACTGCGATAAACGATAAGGGTGAGTCAATCTCTATGGTTGAGATTGACTTAACCGCTGATGTAGGAACTAATACCTATAAGATCACTGATTGGAACTTGTTAGTTGATGGGAAACCCTATGACTATGGTG
>CAJMOJ010000009.1 GCA_905215035.1 uncultured bacterium | reverse complement strand
CGAATTTTTGTTTTGGCTACCGAGGTTATTTTCTTTTAATCTTATTTGCAATGCGATCAGCAACCGAAATCTCTTCACGCTGATCCTTGCCCCAAAATACAATTGAGAGCATTTCTGGTCCCACATGCGATCCGATAACAGGACCGATTGAGGTTTCCAAAATAACAGCAGACTCATCTGCGTCACGAATCATATCACCAAAACGTTTGGCGTCTTTCTCGCAGTCAGCATTACCCGTTGCAACAATATTAGGATATTGATCAACACGCGTCTTTTCATAAAAATCAATCATAGCGCGCATACCCTTTTTACGACCACGCGCAATGCCTACCAGGTTTAACGTACCATCAATATCTATGGTAAGAAGAGGCTTAACATCAAGTTTTGCTCCTGCAAATGCAACTGATGCGGGAATACGACCTCCACGACGAAGCGCCTCGAGGTCTTCAACCATAAACTCACAGCGAATAAAATTTCGTGATTCATCTGCCCAATCAGCCAATTCTTCAGCAGTTAAACCGCGATCACGCTGACGCAGTGCCTCATAAACAAAAAGAGCCTCAGCGGTAGAGGCAAGGCGGGTATCAACCACCGTGATGTCAAGTGAGGGGTTTTCCTTCTTCATCTGCTCAAGCACCATGCATGCCGTATCATACGTCCCCGAAAGGCCAGAAGAAAAACAAAGATATACTGCAGGTTTTCCCTGCTCATGAGCCCATTTATAGGCTTCGGTAAGAGCAGCCATTGAAAGTTGTGCCGTATGAGGCTCTTCCCCTTTGCGCATACCATCAAAAAACTCTTTGGCACTTGAAGTAGCAAAGAGGTCATCACTATGCTCTCCTACACTATCAAAATAGGGAAATTCAAGTAAATATACGCCCTCGCGCGCAACAACATCAGGTGGCAAATCACAGCATGAATCGACGATCAAATTGCAACGTGGTTCCAAAAGTACTTCCTTTCAAAATTAAAGCGCAATACCCGCATGTTTCCTTTTTATATTTTCCTTTATATAGTTTATGTCTTAGCCCACACAGACAAGATCAGAAATGCTTTGCGTATACTTTCCTTCAATTTTTGTGCGACATTCATACACAATACCAATGGCTGGCCCCACATGCACCCCTATCACAGGACTTACCGGCAATACGCACACCTCTTGATCCACAAGAGGTTCAACATGCTCTCGCGCCCATGCAAGCGCAGGTGCTTTACTGCCAATATAATGAACAGCTAGACGAGCCAATCCGCCATGTTCCTTAGCGTCTTCTTGCATGATTTCTAAGATTTTTGCGAGTGCTTTTTTCATAGTGCGCGCTTTTGCAATTCCGGTAGCCTCACCATTTCTAACCGTAAGAATAGGAGTAAGTTTTATAAGATTTCCAATAAAAGCCGCCGCACCACCAATACGTCCGCCTTTTTGCAAGAACGTAAGTGATTCAGGAACAAAGAGAAAGCGTGTACGCATAATGCCATCAAGAACCGCCTGAACCGCTTGCTTAAGATCAGATCCTTCCTCTATGGCACTTGCTCCCTCAAGTACGGGTATTCCTTCATCGAGTCCCGTAGAAGTTGAGTCGATCATAGCAAAAACGAAATCTGGATAGCGCTCTTTAACCGCTTTTGCTGCTCGAATAGCTCCCTCATACGTACCTGACAAATGAGATGAGATCCAAACGCCAAGCACCTCATCGCCCGCCTGGGCAGCATTCTCAAAATAGGTTTCAAGTTCATGTTGAGACGGCTGACTGGAAACGGGAGGATTGTCTGCCATATCATAAATATCTTGATAAAAAGCATCCAGATCCATTTCTGCATCTTTATGCTCAACACCTTTGTAATTTACATGCAGGGTTAGCACGTCGATATGATGACGCTCTTGCAGATCAACAGGAATTGATGCCACCGAGTCAGTCACTATACGAATCATACATGCCCCCTACTCCCTAACAATATTATCTATTCATGCTATGTGCGCCTGATGCAAACCCACTTTTACACTCTTAAAGCTAGAACAAGGCAGCGCTTCATCCAAACTCACCTTGCATTGCTTTCGTTTGCATTTTTCGCATCCATATTTACGCTAAGTGCAAAAGAGATGAGATTAAGTCATTGCGTCGTTCAAAAAGCGCTAATTCAAGCCCCACAGGATATGAGTGAGGATTCAAAATACGCTTTTGACTTTCATCAAGCAAACTCAACTGCTCACTACAACGCGCTTGTGCTACTAATGCATCACGATGATTAGACGCTAACACGACCTGACCTTTTTGTGCGAGTGGTTGCAAGAGTGTTATCCATTCTTTGCCAGAAAGATTCTTTTGTCGCAAAGAATCCGCAGGATCGACAATAATTTCACTTGCAACGCCACATTTAGTATCAAAAACCATATCTCCTGCAAGTAATCCAGAAGAATGAAAATAACGACGCACATCCAAAATACCGGGCACGGTAAGCTTTGAAGCATTGCCCGATACTTTAACGCAATCACACCAATCTTTTCCTGGAAGCTTTTTAGCAGCAAGCTTATATACACAACCTAATGCCGGCTGATCATATGCAGTAGCAAGTTTTGTTCCTACACCCCATGAGGTAACAGGAGCGCCAGCATCACGGATTGATTTTATGGTGTACTCATCAAGATCATTTGAGAGGACAATTCCTACTTGTGGAAGACCCGCCGCATCAAGCATCTCGCGTGCTCGCTTTGCTTCCCATGCCAAGTCTCCCGAATCGATACGGATGGCGGTAAGACGCTCCCCACGCGCCTCCATCTCATGTCCTACCACGATAGCATTTTGGATACCTTGTTGGATATCATACGTATCAACAAGCAAGACACAATTGGTAGGAAAGATTTCAGCATAGGCTCTAAATGCTTCAAGCTCAGAATCAAATGCCATAACCCAAGAATGAGCATGCGTGCCCGATACAGGAATATTAAAAAGCTTTCCGGCTAACACATTCGATGTCGAAGCGCAGCCGCCAACAACGGCCGCACGCGAGGCAGCAACACCGCCATTCTCTCCTTGAGCACGACGCAAGCCAAACTCAGCAACCGGTGTCTTTGCTTCAAGACAAATGCGCGCAGCTTTCGTAGCGATTAGTGTTTCAAAGTTTATGCAATTAAGCAAAGCTGTCTCGATTAACTGGCATTGTAAAATGGGGCCAGTAACACGGACAAGAGGATCATTAGGAAAGACTACCGTACCTTCCAAAACTGCATCAATATCAACAGTAAGTCTCAAATCAGCAAGATAACAGAGAAATTTAGGATCAAATAAAAGTCCTCCGCCTGGTGCTGGAATGGAAGCAAGATAAGCAATATCTTCTTCAGAAAAGTGAAAATTTTCTACCAAAGAAGCGATATTGGCCATACCACAAGCAATAGCATAACCACCCTTAAAAGGATTCTCTCTGAAAAACGCATGGAAGCACGCTTCTTCATCAATCTTGCCACTGCGCCAATAGCCTTGAGCCATCGTAAGCTGATAAAGATCAGTCAGAAGCGGATAATCAGTCACTTCACTCGTCTGCATGACTTGCCTTTCCTGTTCCTGTTGTATGAGTTCTACGGCGAGATTTTCTATGATTGTCGCCACTCACTCGAGGCGTCTGCGCGGAATTATGATTCTTTTGCTGCGATTGTTGCGATTGGCTTGCCGCAGAAGACTTTGGCTTTTGCTGAGTGCGTTGTTTTTGACGATCGGGTTTTTTGCGCGCCGTACTCTGCGGCTGTTGCTCATGGACATCCTGGATTCCAGAGCGATCATCGCGTTGTTTTTGGCGATCATTCCCCCGTTCAACACGTCCCACATTTCGACTCCGTGTTCTGCGGTGTGAGCGAGAAGAGCGCTCAGTATTCCTTTGCTCTTGTTCACCCAAGGATTGCGAAGAGACGCGCGATGAATTTCTCTGCGCTTTTTCAGTCGATGATTCTTCTCCAATGCCTGCCAACCCTGATGCTTTTTGACCAGGACGCACCCGACGTCGCGATAGTTCACGAGGAGGAACTTTTGCGAGATCCTTTGCAGAAACATCTGCAGTAATCACAGCGCCTGACTTACGGCGGCGTCTTCTACGTGAAGGTTCGCGGTTTTCATCACGACTTGGCACCTGCTGCTCAACAGCTGTCCCATCGGTTTTACGAGAACGTTTACCCCGTTGTGCTAACGCAGCATCTTCAACAAATTCAACTGTTTCAACCGTAGCAGCTGAACTTGCTTCAAACGTTGAAAGCACAGAAAGAGCACTATTTCGTTCAAATGCTTCTCTACTTACCACATGAGGACGACGACCCTCTTCAGGCTCATCAAATTCTGCAAGAGGAATACGATATGTCTTGCCCTCTTCGTCGGTGAGCGTAATGGTTTCTGAAGGCACATTCACCTCAGACACCCGCATCTCTCCTTCAGGAGTATCCACCTTAGCGTTGAGTTTAGGTGCACGCGCATTAAACTCTTTATACGCTTCGAACTCATAACGCAAACAACACATTAAACGTCCACATGCACCAGAAATCTTTTGTGGATTCAGGGAAAGATTTTGTTCTTTTGCCATGCGAATGGTAACAGGAGAAAACTCTCCTCCCAACCGTTTGCAGCACAATTCTTGTCCGCAATGTCCAAGACCACCAATAATGGCAGCCCCATCACGAACACCGATTTGGCGCATATCAACACGAACATGAAAGTGTGCAGCAAGTTTGCGAACAAGTTCTCTAAAATCAACGCGCTCTTCTGATTCAAAATAAAATACAGCTTTATCTCCATCAAAAAGAAACTCGACCATTACCGGATGCATATCAACATCGCTCTCTTCAACCATCTTCTTAAAGACGGTAAGCGCTTCATTGCTCTGCACTTCCAGTTCTGCAACACGCTCTTCATCCTCTGGAGTTGCCAGACGTTCAACTGGTTGCAGCGGCGATTTTAACTCTTCAATAAGTGCATCGCTTACTTCCAAAATATCAGAAGTAGCAATGCCATATTCACGTCCTCGTTTTGTAGTTACAATTACCGGATCTCCTTCATGGATATCGAGTCCATTAGGATCAAACCATAAAACTTTAGGACCTACTTGTAACTTAATGGGTGCTACCGAGTACATCGGACCACCTTCCTTATCGTAAAGAGAAGTACATCTATGCACGTCTCAGGAGAAACATTATACGCGATTGCCTCATCAGTTCTTTCCGCTTGCTCCATTGCCTTTAAAAGCGCGTCAATATTGGTAGATTGCGCAACGCGTACAATATCGTCACGTACATCAGTGTTGATAAGAAGCTCAGGCGTACCACTAGCAACCATAAGAATGTCACGCAGCCAAGAACGCATGATGGCTGTTGTTTGTTGCAAAGAAGCAAGCGATGCGGCTGAAAGCGCACGTTTATTACGCTCCTCAATCTGACGCAAAGCTGCTTTAGAAAGGAATTCTCGCGATTCGTTAAGTTCCGCTTCTTGATCACTTATCACCAGATCAAGCGGAGCTTTTGCTAGATCAATCAATTCTTTAGCATAATGCAGCACGTCTAAATCATCAGCAACATCAAGAGAACGCAACACGGTAAGAACGCGTTGTCTAAAAGCAAGACGCTCATTAGATTTTGCAAAACCTATCGCTTTAGTAAGCGATCCCCCACAAGCCTCAATGGCAATATGGGCAAGCTCAGGTGAAACGCCCGTGTTTTGTGAAAGAATGCCCGCCGCTTCTTTACTGGGAATATGCCTAAATGGCACCACCTGACAACGCGACACAATAGTAGGTAGTACCGCCTGACGAGTACGCCCAAGAAGGATAAAAGTAATATGCTCACCGGGCTCTTCAAGCGTCTTCAAAAACGCATTTGCCGCTTCAATCCCTAATAAATCAACACGATCTAAAATATAAACCTTATGATTAGCCTGAATGGGAGCAAGTGCTGTATCAGCAACGATATCGCGAATCTGACTTACTAAATAACCACGCGCGCCTTCAGGTGCAATATAGTGAACATCAGGATGAGTCTTTCTATCGATAGAGCGGCATGCTGGACATCCCTGACAACCGCTTTGCTCGCAAATCAATGCTTTTGCAAATGCGTACGCCGCACTTGTTTTGTTTGATCCTGACGGTCCCGCAAAAAGATAGGCATGGCTCACTTTGTTGTGAGCCACTGTAGAACGCAAAAAAGCCCTGACATCCGGTTGACCTAAAATTGACTCAAATACATCAGGCACAACGAATCATTGCCCCTGACTAATTTGAGCCTTAGCATCAGTAGATCGCTTTAAAATGGCAGCAAAAAACTCATCGTTCCAAATAGACGAATCATCCGACCAACCAAAAACATCTTTCAATTCTGTAAAGATTGCACGCGCTGTCACGTCTTTGGGAGTAGACGAGCACACCAAACGCACACGATCAGGATTATCTTGTGCAATACGCATAAATCCCGTATTGACTCGCGTATGAAAATCAATGCCTGCCTGCTCAAGACGATCAGCGTCGCCATGTTTAGTTGCACGCTTTAAGCCTTCTTCAACGCTTTCTTGAGTGGTAAGCAAAATAGTTCGGCAGGGATGAATTCCTTGGCAAGCAAAGGCATTTGCTTGCCGTACAAAGGGCTCAGGTAGACCACGCCCATATACTTGATACGCAATTGTTGAATCATAAAAACGATCTAAGAGAACCACGACACCACGCGCAAGCGCAGGAATAATGATCTCTTTCATGATTTGTGCACGGGCAGCCTCATAGATGAGAAGCTCTGTCTCATCACACATATCGGAATTGTCTGGATCAAGCACAAGCGATCGAAGGCTCTCACCAATAGCGGTACCACCTGGTTCACGCAAACAAAGCACCTCATATCCCATTGCTCGCAAGCATGTTGCCAAAAAGGTGATGTGCGTAGTTTTTCCTGCGCCTTCTCCTCCTTCAAAGGTAATAAAGACGCCTGGCCCAATATCTTTTGTATGTGTCGTGTTTTCGCTCACGCTATCATCCTAGCAATTAAAGGTCATAAATGTCTGCACCCGTCGTATCAATCCCCACAAAAACAGGAAAATCTTTGACCGTAATACGGCGCAGAGCCTCAGTTCCAAGCTCATCGTAAGCAAGCACCTCATCGCTCAATACACATTGAGCTAAAAGTGCTGCAGCACCACCGGTAGCAACCAGATACAATGCTCCATTTTTCTTACAGGCATCCTTAACTGCCTGACTCCTGTCTCCCTTACCAATAGTTGCAAGAAGACCATGCTCATAAAGCACGGGAGCGGCAAAATCCATACGTGAAGCCGTTGTAGGACCAATAGCTCCAAAGGGCTGTCCATTCTTTGCAGGTGTTGGACCTGCATAAAAAATAATTTGACCCCCTAATCCATAAGGAAGTTCAGCACAGGAGTCCAGCTCTTCTAAAAGTCTCATATGGCCTGCATCACGAAGCGTATACATATCCCCCGTCAGAAGCAAAGCATCCCCTACTTTAAAATCTTTGACCGTTTCAGGCGTAAGGGGTAATTGAATTTCTTTATAACTCAATGGTCATCCTCCTTAATGCAGAACAACCCATATTGATCGCAACAGGAAGTGCCGCAATATGGCACGGTGCCGTCTTGACGCGCACCGCCAAAGCCGTTGTCGCACCCCCCAGTGCTCCTGCGCCAATACCTGTTTCGTTAATGGCGCTAAGCAACTCTTGCTCAAACGCATCAGCTGCTGGATCAGGATTAGGAACACCAAGAGGACGCATGAGGGCAAGCTTAGAAAGACCGCCCACTTTGTCAAACGTTGCGCCAATACCAACACCAACAACAAGAGGTGGACAAGCACAGGATGCCTTTTCTTTTACACGTGCAATAACAGCATCAATAACACCCTGTTTACCAGCTGATGGTGTAAGCATAGTAACGCAAGAAGCGTTATCCGAGCCCCCACCTTTAAGCATTACGTGAAGGTGCGCCGCACCTGGCTCATCGACAAAACGCAATTCGCAAAACGCTGGCGTATTATCTTGCGTATTAGTGCGGTCAAATAACGCATCACGCACCACTGATTTACGAAGAGCATTTTGCGTATATGCGTGAGCAACGGCATCATTTACCTCAGAAAAGATATTGCCTTCAATATGGACATCAGGACCAATTTCCAAGCAAACCCATACTGTGCCGGTATCTTGACAAATAGGCAGCATATTTTGGGCTGCAATAGCACTATTGTCGCAAAGCTGATCAAGTACAATACGTACGCGCTCAGCGTGTTCTTGATCACGCGCTTCAGACATAGCACTAGCAACATCACTAGGAAGTTTTGCTGCTAACTGCGGTATTGCAAACGCTACCGCTTCTGCAACATTATTTGGATCAAGATATTTCATGGTGTTCCTATTGTTTCTGTCTTATTGAGATCTTATTGAGGTCTTATTGTGGCAAATTTTCTAGGCCTTTTTTCACGCTCTCTGCTGAAGCGTGTAAAGCAGCCATCTCTTCATCGGTTAGATCGAACTCAACAATCTCTTCTACGCCGTTTTTACCTAAGCGCGTAGGGATATTCATATAGAGATCACTGAGGCCATATTGTCCATCAATATAGGAACATACGCTCAGTACTTCATGAGAGTCGGTAAGGATTGCTTCAACCATTTTAGCGATAGAAGCACCTGGTGCATAATAGGCTGAACCGGTCTTTAGATAGCCCACAACCTCAGCACCGCCTTTAGTGCAGCGTTTTACAACTTCATCAATCTCTTCTGCTGACAAAATCTCTGTAATAGGCTGACCCTTGACCGTAGTATAGCGTGGCCAGCAAACCATACCCTCACCATGAGCACCTAATGCCCATGCGGTTACATCATTGGGATCAGCACCCGTTTTATCACATACCGCATAAGAAAGACGCGCAGAGTCTAAAACACCACCCATACCAACAAGGCGATTTGAAGGCAAACCAGACTTCTTGTATGCAAGATAGGTCATAACATCAAGAGGATTGGTAACGCAAATATAAATTGCATTGGGGGAATAAGCGATAGCTTCATCAATTACCGCCGACATAATACCAGAGTTGACGCCTAATAAATCCTCACGCGTCATACCTGGCTTACGTGCAATACCCGCCGTAATTACCACGACATCAGAATCAGCTGTTGGCTCATAACTATTAGTACCCGTAACAGAAACGGTAAAGCCCTCGACTGAACGCATGTGCATCATATCGAGCGCTTTCCCTTGAGGAAGTCCGTCTGCAACATCAACTAACACCACATCAGCCAAATTCTTAGAAGCAATAATATGTGCAGCCGTTGCGCCTACATTGCCAGCACCAACAATTGTTACTTTGCTCATCTTTCCTCCTGAAATAGGGTAACTATGCGTCCTTTTTTATGCGCATCGTTTTATTATCCCCTATTGTAGTGGTCAACAAGCGCTTGAAGGAAATTTTCCAGGATTGTTTTTTAAACGGGCAAGGTTAAAGGTTGGCGATAGGGCCTTTTCGCTTATTTTGATTGAGTCTTTTTAGTTGAGCTCTTCTTAGTTGTCCCTTTTCTCTTTGCAGGCTTTTTCTCTTTATCCTTACCAGGACAAGCGAAATTAGGGCAAAGCTTCCATGGGCCTCGAGCGGTAGACACAATAACTAAAGGAGCGCCGCATTCTTCACATACTTCTTCCGTTGCTGTAAGTTTGCCATACTGCGGAAGTGGATACGAAGTCTCACATTCTTCATGATTTTCGCAGCGTATGAAACGCTTTAAAGTCTTAGGATTCTTATGCGCAATCAGATGCGACTCTTTACCCTTTGCAGCACATGTTGGACACAAGCCCACAACCAAATCAGGCTCTTTGTTAGTTGGACATTCAGGATCAATACATACAGTGCGTGGCTTTGATCTAAATGCAGTGACCTTAATTTGAGGCATTCCACATTCGGGACATGTGGTATCAAGCGCTTCTATCTTGCCTTTGGGCAATGGATACGTCACATCGCAATCAGGCCACCCTGCACAACCAATAAACATAGAACGCGTCTTTGCAGATGTACGCAACTGAAGATCTTTTCCACACTTGGGGCAAGGCCCAACATAGGCATCTGCAGCAACCGCATCAGCAAGAGCTTCTTTTACCTCTTCAGAATGAGGAAGCAGATTCGCAAGCTCGCCCGAAAGCAGGGCACGTGAATTATTGACAACGGTATCACGCGTGGTTGAGCCAGCAGCGATATCGTCCATCTCAGCCTCGAGCTCTGCTGTCATCTCAGGATGGGTAATATGAGGAGCAAATTTATCAAGTGCATCAACAACAGCCATACCAAGCTGGGAAGGCTCAATAGGATCATTCTGGATATATTTCACGGTATATAAACGCTCAATAATAGCATGGCGCGTAGATTTAGTACCGAGCCCTAACTTTTCCATCTCTTGAATAAGTTTGCCTTGCGAATAGCGTGCTGGCGGCTCCGTCTGCTTCTTTGTACACGTTGCACCCTTAAAGGCAATCAGCTGCCCTTCTTCAAGCGTGGGAAGCTGTTCATCTTTCTTTAGGCCATAGGGATAGATCGCTCTAAAGCCTGGTTTTACCAGCACATCGCCCTTGGCAACAAACGGCTCACCATTAACGTCAAGCGTCACTTTGGTGCCCTCCACCAATGCTGGCTCTGAAAGCGTTGCCAAAAAACGACGGGCAATAAGATTGTAGAGCTTATATTCAGGTGCTGGCATCATCTCAGGAGTGGCCAGTGCTGTTGGATAAATGGGAGGATGGTCAGTGGTTTCCTTTTTACCGCGTGTTGCATGAAGTGCACCCTTCGCAAGCAAGTCACGGCAGTATGAGCTATATGCAGGATTGCCTGAAATAGCACGCACTACTTCACGCAAATCAAGTGACGCAGGATAGACGGTATTGTCAACGCGTGGATATGAAATATAGCCATCCATATATAAACTCTCAGCAAGGCGCATGGTACGCGCAGGCGATAAGCCTTCTGCTGATGCTGCAGCCATGAGAGAAGTCGTATTAAAAGGAACCGGCGCAGGAACCGTACGTTTCTTTTTCTCAATTGCTGAGATGCGTGCACTTGTTACACCCTCAATATGCTCCATAACCGTAGTTGCTTCATCTTCTTTTTTGAAGCGTGCGATTTGATGAGGAGCCTCAAACGGGTCTATTTCGCCTTCTAGCGCAGAAGCATCCTTAGCTCCCGCATCAAAAAGTCCTTTGATTACCCAATAATCTTCAGGAATAAACGCAAGGCGATCACGCTCGCGCGCCACAATCAGGGCAAGTGTTGGCGTCTGAACACGACCTGATGAACGAACATTGCCATAACCTGCAAATTTCACAAGCGTTAAATAACGTGTGAGCACCGCACCCCAAATAAGATCAATATCCTGACGTGATGCACCTGCTTGCGCCAAGCAATCATCCATCGAAACCAAATTATTAAAAGCATGGGTAATTTCTGGCTTTGTAAATGCTGAATACCGTGCACGATATACTGGTGCTGTCTCATTAACCTCACGACAACAAGACAACGCATCAGCACCAATAAGTTCACCCTCACGATCGAAGTCGGTAGCAATGATGATCTCATCGGCTTTTTTAGCCAGATTCTTGAGTGAACGAATAATATCTTTTTCTTTAGGGAGCTTTTCAATAGGCGCATACACCAAATAAGGGAGCGCCTCCATCTTCCAGCCCTTAAGCTCAACACCATCAACCGTAAAAGGTTTTTTCTTTTTAAAAGGCGGTTTAGGAAGCGAATCAGGAATGTCAGCATCTAACACTTCTCCATCAACGCCTACACCACGCCAACCGCCACGCTTCTTATATATAAGTTGTTGTGCAAAATCGGGCTCTAAAATGTGACCGCGAAGACCAATAGTGACCCAATCCTCATTGTTGAGCGTAAAGCGATACACCGGCGTTGAATACACCTTGTCCGCTTTTGGCTTGGATGCCCCCAACAAATCAGCAATCTTCTGCGCTGCATCATTTTTTTCTGTAACAACTAATTTCACGTCAGTGCTCCTGACTACAAATGAATAACGCCGTCAAGGATACACGATTTAAAAGGTAGTGCGCAAAAATTTTTTATTCATAATTTTTTGACGATGGGTTTTATGCGGTGTTCTCAATGCTCCTGCGGCACGTTGTACGCTTGCCTCCTAAGACTTACCCTTACTCTTGAGCAAGCACCTGTTCCATAGCCCTGATTGCGCAGACAAGCTGTTCGTCGTCAGGCTCATGAGTGGTAAGACGCTGCATTTGCAATCCAGGCCAAAGCACTATTTGCACCACTTTTGAATCCGCGTGATTACCCGCCCACTTCACAGTCACTTCGTATGAAATACCCGCGATTACCGGCAACAACACAATACGCATCCCAATAAGCACACCAAAGGAAACAAGAGGATTAGTAATGCCGAGCGCATCAATTGCAAGATTAAACGGAATGAGCGTGTAGACCACAATTGCGATCAGAATAGTCATGATAAGAAAGGCAGTTCCACAACGGACATGAAGGCGAGGAAATTGTCGCGCATTCTCTGGAGTAAGCGGCAATCCATGCTCAAAACAATGGATAGTTTTATGCTCTGCTCCATGGTAGGCAAAAAGACGCTTGATGTCTTTTATCCTGCCAATAAGCCAAACATATCCTATAAAACATATGACACGTGCAACCGCATCAACACAATTCCAGGCAACCGTCGCTTGTGCATAATCACCTACGATAAGCTGAGAAATTGCCGCTGGAATCACTACAAAAAGCGCTATAGCAAGCACAAGTCCCAGCGCTATTGAAAAAACCATCTCACCATGTGAGAATCCTTCTTCTTGAGAGGTCTTCTGAGAGAGACTCTCTTGCTGCTCCTCTTTTATCAAAGCGGCATTGTCTATTTCCGCAAAAGCCTGATTAGCTGCCAACTCAAGCGCTTTAAACCCTAATAGCAGAGAATCGACCAAGGCAAAGCAACCACGAATAAGCGGCCAGCTTTTCCACCCCTGCCGTTTAGTGACATCAAGAGGAAACGTTTCCTCATAGATAGTTCCATCTGGTTTTCTAACCGCAAGTGCCCATGCGTGGTGACCACGCATCATAACGCCTTCAATAAGCGCTTGACCGCCAATGTGAGTCTTGATCGCGCCATCTTCTAGACACGCGCGCTTTGTTTCACTTGCCCTTGTTTTACCCAATGTCATCTTGGTTACGCTTGTTATTCTGCGCGACAGCGCTCCCTGCAACACATGCAGTTTCTACAACGTTGATCGATCAACTTTAGGATACGGATTTCCGCATGTCATCTTGCCTTCAGGACATGTTCCATGAACACAAGGAGCACCAGCATCAGCAAAAATAAAGGGCGCTGTTGGTTTTACAAGTTCAAGCATTTTATGGGCAAGTTCTCTAATCTCCCACTGCGCTCTATTGCAACAGCGTAACTCAAAGAAATGCAAAAGCGAGCGAATATTCATCGTGATAACGATTTTGGTTTCGGCTGCATTAGGAAGCAAATAGCGTGCATCCTCTGCTGGAACCCCTGCCTCCAATAAAGCCTTATAACTTTTAACCGCATTCTCGATAGCCTCATCAAAAATCTTAGACTTTTCGGGATCAGACGCAACGGTCTCAGGCTTTACCACTGGAACATCTTTGGTGAATTTAACATAGCGTTGCGACTGCTGATTAAAGCTTGCAATGCGATGGCGCACGAGTTGATGAGTAAGTGCACGTGAAACCCCATCGACTGCAAACGTATACGAGGCATGCTCAAGCGTTGAATAATGACCCGATTCCATAATGGTAGTCAAAACGCTTTTCATACGCTCATCAGGCATAGTTTCAAGAAGCTCTTTTGCTCCAACGGGAGCATAACAAAGGCGCGCAGCCGTAGCGACCGCGCGCTCTGGATCTGGTGTATGGTAGAGAAGTTCAACGTTCACGTAGCATCACTCCGTTGCAATCAATCAATTTCTTAGAATAGTATGAGAAATTCCAAGAAATCCAATCACCCGTATGACGATTGGATTAGAAGTATACAAGATACCACGGAGCGCTTACACATAAAGACGGTAGAGTAAACTCCTTCTAATCCTCAATAACTATGCGCTCAAAGAACTCTTTGGTCGCACCGCAAATAGGGCAGGTGTAATCATCAGGAAGCTCATCGACATATTCGGTGTAGCCACACAAACTACAACGCCACGCATATTTGGTTTTTTTACTTTCCTCAGGATGAATTGGCGCATTGATTTCAGCTACCTCTTGCAGTTTAGCTTCTTGCTCAAGCGTATCGGTCGAAAAACTCGATGCGTTCTTAGGTGTACGACCACCCTTGACCTGATGATAGTAGGCATAAGTCATAGGATCATCATCAGCAACAACTTCAGCTTCAACCACATCTCCTACAAAAAACAGGTGACTTCCCAAATCAAGCGATTGGTTTACAGCAACGGAGAAGTGAGCACATACTTGCTCAGTAATATAGGGGATGCCCTGCACCGATTCAGCATGCGCGAAATCAACAAATTTGTCAGTATCTTTTGAAGAATGAAAGCCAAACATACCAATAAGCTCCATGCTGGCATTTTCATGAAGGACACTTACTTCAAATTGCTTGGTCTCTAATATTCCCTCAGTCGTGTAGTTATCTTTGTTGATTGCAATACTTACCTGTGGAGGATCACTCGTTACCTGAGCAAACGTATTAACAATACATCCTACGGGCCTGCCATCCTTTTTGCTCGTAACAACATATAAACCATAGGACAAATTCCGAAATGCACTCTTATTAATCATGATTTCCCCTCAGTATTCAACTAATTGGGTGCTATCTCCATAACACCTTTAATACTTTAATAAGATCCTTATATGAGTATTCATAATACGCTATTACCTATACAAAAAACTGCCCGCCTACCTATTGTAAACGGACAGTTTCAAAGTTATGTTTTATTCACAAACTACGTTGCTGCAATAAAAAGGTCTACTCAGCAGCCTCATTAGCCTCTGCAGCTTCAGCATCTTGAATTGCTTCTATAGCCTCATTGGTAGTTTCCTCAGCAGCTACCTCGGCAGCAAGATCACTCTCAGCGTCTGCGCCAGCAACAGCCTCATCAGTAGCCTTAGCTGCTTCTTCTTCTGCTTTCTTAGCATATTCAGCAGCACGCTGCGCCTTAGCAGCAGCCTTAGCCTCACGCTCTGCTTTCTTTGCAGCCTCTTTTGCCTCTACCTCAGCAGCACGCTCTGCTTTCTTTGCAGCCTCACGAGCAGCAACGGTTTCATGTGCAGAACCAAACTTATCAGCAAAACGCTGGACACGTCCGCCAGAGTCGATAAGCTTCTGGGTACCTGTGAAGAAAGGATGGCATGCACTGCAGATGTCAACGCGAATTTCAGGCTTGGTAGAACGAGTCTGAAAAGAGTTGCCGCACGTGCAGGTTACCGTACAATCAACGTAATCTGGATGGATATCTTTTTTCATAATATGGGTCTCCTTAAACACTCTTGGTTTCCGACCAAAAGCAAGATTAGCTTTGCTAGTGTATCACACTCTCTCTATCTAGCAATAACGATTCGGCTCGTTGTGTGGTTTTCTCCGTAATTCACACCGCAGCTCTTCTCTACTTCCAATATGGTCCGCATGCCGTTTACCGTACGTTTTTCCCTTACAACGCAAAAACTTTTTTAAGGTGGTGTTACGTTTTTATGATTGGTAACATTATTAATCAGAACGGAAACCGATTTGCTTTAGGAGAAACCGTGTTTACCAAAGTAGCATCCAAACCAATTCTTTACCTTTTTATAACTGTGTTCGCTCTTGCAATAAGCATAGGAAGCCTTACGGGCTGCTCATCTCAGAATGACACTTCCTCCGCTCATAGTGAAACCCGAACACTTACTGATATGCGTGGTCGCAGTATTGAGATTCCCGCTAATCCTGATCGTATTGTTGCAATAGGATGCGCCCTCCGACCAGTCTGTTACTTGCAAGCCGCAGATGAAGTCGTTGGAATTGAAGCGTCTGAAGCCGAAGACAATATCGGGTGTGCGTATCGCCATGTTAATCATGATTTATTTGCCAATCTTCCCATAATTGGCGATGGGGGTTCAAGTGGAGTCAGTGTTAACGAAGAAGCTCTCATGAAAGTTGAACCTGACCTTGTTATTTGCGATAGCCTCTCTGCAGACGAAGCTGATAATCTCCAGCAAAAAACCGGCATTCCTTTTGTCTGCCTTGATCAACCAGAAACAATATTCGACATACATTATTACGACAACCTTGAATTCTTGGGTAATGTGCTTCATAAAGAAGAGCGCGCTTCTGAAGTTATTTCCTACATCAAGCATATTGAACAAGACCTCATGGATAGAAGCGCTTCCTCTGATAAAGCCAATACCATAACTGCATATGCAGCTGGCATTAGCTTCCGTGGCGGTCATGGATTCGATGGTACCGAGGCAAATTTCCAACCCTTTACTGCATGCGATGTGACCAACATTGCTGATGGCAAGGGCTCAAATGGCGCTTACACTATTGATCTTGAATCCATTTCAAGCGCTCAACCTGACTATATCTTTATGGATTGTAGCAATTTGGGTCTCATCGCCGAAGATTACCGTAATAATCCCACTTACTTTAATGCGCTCAATGCCATAAAAGACGGCAATACATACTCACTTATCCCTTATCGCTTCTATTCAACTAATGTCGAACTTGCTTTGGCTGACTGCTATCAGGTGGGTGCAACGGTATACCCTGATGCATTCGCGGATATCAACCCAACCGATAAACTTAACGAAATCAGCGAATTCTTCTTAGGTGAAAAACTCTCCGAAGAACTTACTAAACAAGGATATCAATACACCCAACTTGATATCGCCACCATGGCATAAGCTATACCTGGCTGCGCTTTCTGACACATTCACCGTTGTCATGAGGGATTGGCTACATATGCCAGCCCATCATGACAATGGTGGTTTCAATACGCTCATAAACAATTCCCTCTTGAGCAATCGAAGAAAGATAGCTCTTTACGCACGCTTTTTGTTCTGGTGATAAATCTTTTGCAACAAGATGGTTGGCATAGATCTCTCCTGCATCAAAAAGATTCCGCTGGTCAATCCATACATCATCATAATGCTCTACGCGAGGAGTTTTTCCTGCAAGCCAAGCAAGCGTATAGGTATAGAGGCAATTCTCATCACGCGTAGAGGACTTAGGAGCAACTCCTACACGCTTACGTGCTTCTTCCAAAACAAAGTCGGTACGCCGGGTAGGCATTGCGACAAAGCACCACGACTTAGCAAGACTCATCATTTTTTGGAATGCTGTACCACTACTTAACGCAGGCGTGAAATGCGCAAAGACAATATCAAAGTGCCCTCTATCTAACTCTGGCAACAAAGATGTCTCAGAAGAAATACGGTTCGCAAAGTCTATAAAATCCGCACAGACAAACGTTGCATTAGTGACACCCCGTACGTGGGCTCGCTGGTTTGCTGCTTCAATCATGTTTGGCGATAAGTCGCATCCCACTACATGCTTCACATAAGGAGCAAGAGCAAGACTATAACCTCCTGCACCACAGCCGATATCAAGTACGCTCATTTCAGTTGCTGCGCCATTACACAACCCGATATCGTGTGCCATAAACTGCAGAAATGGATCCATTTCAAAAGTAGGAAGTGGTTGTGAGGCATATCCAGCCGCAGCCTCATTCCATACCTCAACTTGAGAAAAACCGCTGTTGGAGGACACCCATCGGTTCAAAATTTCTTGCTCGTCCACTACATCCTCTATTCTTGAATCCGTGTTCGGGAAAATGAGGTTCTTCCCTCCATACCTATATTAGACACCCTAATTAAATGCCTTGATTAGATACTTTTACTAGATACCTTAATTAAATAACACCTAATCCAAGGCTAACTCAGATACACTATCAGGCACCGCCACCGGTACTCCATCAATCTCAACTAGTTTAAAAGGCGTTCCATACGTTTGCGAAAGCGTCTCTCCTGTCACGATAGAGCGATCCCCTTGCGCCACAATCTCGCCATCACTCATCAACGCAAACCGGTCGCAAAAACGCAAGGCTAAATTGACATCATGTAATACCAGCACCGTTGCAAGGCCACTTTGATGGGTAACGCGCTGTATTACTCGTAATACTTCAAGTTGGTTTTTGGGGTCGAGAGCGCTCGTAGGTTCATCAAGAATAAGAATATGAGGCTCTTGCGCAAGTGCACGTGCGATAAAAACCTTTTGGCGCTCACCACCTGAAAGTTCATCGCAAAAACGCTCCGTAAACGATTCAAGCTCAAGATCAATAAGCGCCTGTCCTACCACGTCGCGATCAACGGGACGCAAGCTCCAAGAAATGTGCGGTTTGCGGCCAAGCAAAACCTCATCATAAACACTCAGATGCGGTACACGTTGCTGTTGGGCAACGTATGCAATGCGCCGCGCAGTTTCTCGGCGCGACAACTCACGTGCATCCCTTCCATCAACCAGGACAGTTCCCGACAAAGGGTGAGTAATGCCTGCCAGCAGATCAAGAAGCGTTGATTTTCCTGCCCCGTTGTTGCCGAGAATTGCCAACATGGAACCAGGATATGCCTGCAAAGACAACTCTTTGAAGACCGGTTTATGTTGATGGGGGTAGCTATAGGTCAACGCGCGCGCTTCAAGCGGAGGATTCATCTTAGCAACTGACTCATGTGAGTGCTCAGGAATTTCTTCTCCTGCATGAGACTCCGCATGTATGTCATACACAATGGTGTCTCCATCTACAAGAGACCCTTCATGCTCATGCGCAACCTCTCCCCCTACATGAGTGTGGTAATGGCTATGTACAGTCCCATCGGCATGCTCATGCACATGCGCGTGCGTAAACGGCTCTGCCATCTCTACCTCCGATACCCACGATAGAGAAGATACAAAAATAAGGGAGCGCCCAAAAATGAGGTAATTGCTCCGATGGGTAAAATAATGGGCGAAATAATCATACGTGCGATGAGATCGCTCGCAAGCATAATCACCGATCCGAGCACTAAAGAAGCGGGCAGCAGAAAGCGATAATCATTGCCAACAATACGTCGAGCAATATGTGGAGCAATAAGACCAATAAAGTTAATAAGGCCAACAAAAGAAACCATTGCCGCTGCCATAACGGAAGCAAAAAGCACGCCAAGAACGCGAACACGATCAACGCTCACGCCTAAACCACCAGCCACATGGCCACCATTTTGCAACGCATTATAATTCCAGCGATTCATAAAAAAATACACGGCACATATACAGCCAACAACAAACATGAATCCCATCTGCGACCACGTTGCACGACCGAGATCGCCAAATTGCCAAAACATAACCTTGGCAAGTTCAACATCTTCTGCAAAATACTGAATAATAGTAGAGCCTCCGGCCCAGAGAGCAGAAAGGGCAACGCCGACCAGAATAATACTTTCAGGCCGCATAAGCCCCATGCGAGAAAAAGCCAGGACAACAAGGCTCGAAACCATCGCTCCCGCAAAAGCAAAAAGAGCCGTCATGCCCATATTAATAGTTGCTGTTGTGCCCGTAACAGCAGGAATAATAATGAGGATTGCAAATGTTGCGCCAAAACCCGCGCCCTGAGAAATACCCACGGTTGATGCCGATGCGAGAGGGTTTTCAAGCACGCTTTGCAATACGGCACCTGCAAGAGCTAATCCTGCACCTGAAATAATGGCGCATACAACACGGGGTAAACGGATTCCTTGCACGGCCGCCACATCGCTTGCTGTTCCTTGTCCAAAAAGCGCTGCTAGACTCGTAGGGACATCAATTGCTGACGCACCACAAGCAAGTGCAAAAGCGGCTACAACAATAAGAACAACAACTAATACTCCAATAAAGACCACATTGCGTCGTTCAAGTCTTTTTTGCGCAAGCGTTATGGCATGCGCCTGAGTTTTATTGCATGCATACTCAGTGGCTTGCATAGCACGAACCCCTAGAATCCTTCACGATCATACGCATCATAGCAATCCAGGCAAATAGGCTTACCTTCATGAATGCGCAACGCATATTCAGCAGTTGATTCACCGCACACAGAGCAGCATTCTGAATTAAAAAGGCGTGCTGGTTCTGGAAGAGGCCATCGCGGTGCGCCAATCTCAAACAACTCTGTGTATGGAGTGTCAAGTAAATACGTCTTAAACTCATCACGCGTCATGCCTTGACCTAAATTAGGTTTCAAATAAAGACGCAGCGCCTTGCCACTTTCACGGGTATAGAAAGAAAAGGCCATCTTGCCACGCAAACGGCAAATCAAGTTTGATTTGCCATACGTACAACCCAGAAGACTTTGTATGGCATCAACACAACACGCATCGTTTTCTGTAATGCAAACAAGCTCCTCATCAATTACCGGGAGCGCTGTGCGCGATAATCCGAATTCAGCAATAACTGCCTCACATGCCTTATACCCTATTGCAAGACCGGGGCATTCATGGCCATGAAATGCCGCTACCCTATTCCAGAAATCTCTCTCAAGAAACGTTAAATCTTGCGCGGTTGTGTTGATAGATGACATTGTTACCTTCCTTTGATTCGTAACACCATCTATCCTACTAGCGGCCACGTTGTACGAGTGCTACAAAACAAGCGTCATCGGCAAACGGAGCAGCTTTTCTGTACTATTTATCTTTTTTGTTTTTTATCTGAGTAGGATGCAGCTTGAAAAAGTCAGTGCGAGGAGGCAACTCGCGTACCCTATGGCGTCCCTCAGAGAGCTCATGCGCACTACAAAGTTCATCCATAGAAGTGAAATCATAGTTCCAACTAAAGAATTCATCAAAGTCAAAATTCAAATAATCGCAAATGCGCTCACACGCAGCAGGCACAATTGGATGCATCAGCAATGTTGCAATGCGCAGCATAAAGAAGGTATCCAAAAGTGTTTGACGGCGTTTTTCCTGATCATTGTCATTTTCCGCAATACGCGTGTTATCAGTCCAGTATTTATTGACATCTCGAATAAAGGTATCCATGAGCGTCATCACTGAATGAAGTTCGACTTTATACATAAGATGATCGTAGCGCGCAAGCACTTTGTCGGTCATCTCAAGAACCTCATCGCTTACCTGACCCAAAGGCATATAGCCATCAAAGTATTTATAGGCCGCATACAAACAACTGCGCGGAATACGATTAAACACTTTGGCAAGCATGGTGCCCTCTTTAAGTGCAGGATCAGCCACGCGTGGATCATCGCGTTTTGCCGGGTCTGCTTCAAATACCTTAGGCTTAAAGCCTACTGATTTTTGATCAAGTGCCAATGCTAAGAAGTGTGCACGCAGTTGCTCGGGTGTATAGTAATCCAACAATTCAGCTGCACTCGGTGGCTTAACAGCACCAGACGATGAGGCTTTTTTATCCCCAAATAAAATGTGATGATTAGCAATCAGTTTAGTTTGCTGCAAGTGACCCTGCGGAGCATCCTCAACTACTGGTTGTACATCCTGCATTGCGGCAAACAGAGCAGGTTGAGCAACGCCATAAAAGTAAAGGTTGTCTTGACCAATAAACTGATACACCACTGCATCTTTGTCGCACCAATATTTGCGCCACTCTTCACGAGGAAGACCGTGGAGATCGTTGCAAGCAACCGTAAAGGAAATGGGAGCCCAGAGACTCTCAGGCCAACACCAAAACGTCAGACCTGATACTCCCTCCATATCAGGAACAGGAACACCCCAACTTACATTGCCTGAAATACGAAAAGGAACCAGCGCCTTTCCGGTTCTAAATTGAATGCTCGCTTCTCCTAAAATCGGACGTGCCTTATCACGCTCTTCAATTGAAGGGAACTCAAGTTCAAAACTCTGCTTTCCCTTTTCAGGTGCACGATAGATATGAGCAGGAAGCGCATCAGCAATACTAAGATAGGCATCGTAAAAATCTTGTTTGATATAGATAATGGGAGGAACTAAGAACTCTCCAATTGTCTTAGGAACAAGTGATCTGATCTGAGGGTCTTGCTCTTGAGCCTTGGCATAATCTGATACAACATAAGACAATCCAGGCAAATCAAAATACCAATTGCTTACTTTGCGCATTTCAGGTTTTACGCCGGTGATACTCGAGATCGGATTGATGAGATCTTCAGGTTCATACTGGTGACCCATATCACACTCATCGGCATAACCTTTTTCACCTTTGCAACCCTGAACAGGACACCGACCAACAACTTGACGGCCATTCAAAAACATCTCAGCTTCAGGATCGTAAAACTGCAGAGTAGATTCAAGATGAAGGTAGCCTTTTTCGTGCAAGCGCTCAGCAAATTGCTGAGACACCAACTCGTGCACCTCACCCGCATGCCCAAATCCAGATCCTGCAAAAATATCGAGCGAAATATCATATGCCTCAAGCGTTTCTGCTTGTTGATTGTGATTGCGCTCGACATACTCCTCAATTGTTCCGTCAAACGTACCTGCCTCAACTTCTTTACGATAGCCTTCTTCAATAGGCGAACCAAAGCAGTCGGTGCCTGATACAAAAATAACATTATCTTTGCCAATACGATCACGCAAAAAACGTGCAAAACAATCAGCAGGTACAAATACGCCACCAACATGGCCAAAATGCAAATTTTTATTACCGTATGGCATGCCCGCCGTTACGACCGCACGTTTTGGCCAAGGCGCAGGCGTGCTCTTACTGAGCGATGCATTGTGTGGCATAAGGCGTTCCTCCGTTCTTAGTCAACGCTTCAATTGACGTATCCGTTTTAGCAAATAAATCGAGTATGCTCCAGTCACTTGATGTGGAAAGAGACTGAAGAGAATATGATGAGGCACCCACTAACGACGCTGCTTTATTGCAGGCATCTTCAAACGTTCCAATCTCATCAACAAGCCCATTTTCAAGTCCATCAAGACCCGTAAACGGCATACCCGTTGCAAGCTTGCGAACTTCCTCTATAGGCATATCACGCCCTTCTGAAACCGATGCGATAAAGGTCTCATTAATCTGGTTAACCAGATCTTGATAGTAAGCAATTTCTTCTGGTGTCAATGGGCGAGTACCATAGCTTGAATCCTTTGATTCTGCACTGGCAATATTGGTCACTTCAATACCCAGCGTAGTAAGCAATCCTGAATAATCAATGAGCTGCATCACCGTTCCAATTGCTCCCACGCTTGATGCTTGATTAGCAACAATCCAATCGGTCTGCGATGAGATCAAATAGGCGGCAGATGCATTGGTGGATCCTGTTGATACTACAATAGGCTTAGAAAAATCCTTAACGTATGCTGCCATTTCTTCTCCAGCAGCCGCCGCGCCACCACCAGAATCGACACGCAAAACTACCGCATCAATCGCCGAGTCATGCTCTGCTTGATTGAGAAGCGAGCGCAGTCCTTCGGGCGTATTAGCCCCTCCATCACTGCCAATAGTCCCATTGATTGAAATCACTCCGATTGTGCTTGCGGGTGCCGTTGCCACTTTATAAATTGCACTTCCCACTATTCCAAGTACTATGAGCGCAGCTACCACAATGGTGATAATAACAATTATCTTATTTCTTTTAGAGGCCGATGAGGCCCCTGGAGAAGGGACCCCTGTAGGCATTGGTGTTGAATAACCATAATACGGAATAGAACCAGGATTCGCATTGGGATCTGCTCCGTAGTAGTGAGACGTCTGTGAGGACGTATAAATATTATCTGGTGTAGTCATGCTCTTAGCCCTAGATTCCCGTAGGTTAAAGCTCGATCTGTTCGTCTGCCTGTCGACCCTGCATCTTCTTTGCCGCGCGCATCAAGAATTCCTGGTTATCGCGCGTTTGGCGAAGTGAACGAATAAGCATCTCCATTGCACGCTCAGTATTATTACGATTAGCCAATACACGACGCACAGCCCAAATAAGAGGTGCCTCTTGCTCATTAATAAGAAGATCCTCACGGCGGGTACCAGATGCAACTGGGTCAATTGCAGGGAAGATACGGCGATCAGCCAACTGGCGATCAAGCTTAACTTCCATATTACCCGTACCCTTGAACTCTTCAAAAATGACCTCGTCCATTTTGGACCCTGTCTCAATCAAAGCAGATGCCAAAATGGTTAAGCTACCACCATTTTCAATATTACGTGCTGCTCCCAAGAATTTCTTAGGTGGATAAAGCGCTGTTGAATCAACGCCACCAGAAAGGATGCGACCAGAAGCCGGTTGCACTAAGTTATAAGCACGAGCAAGACGCGTAATTGAATCAAGCAAAATTACAACATCTTCCCCATTCTCAACTAAGCGCTTAGCACGCTCAATAACCATCTCTGCCAACTGAACATGATTCTCCGATGGCATATCAAAGGTTGATGCCATTACCTCGCCCTTGATTGAGCGTTCCATATCAGTAACTTCTTCAGGACGCTCATCAACAAGCAAGCACATAAGATGGACTTCTGGATTGTTTGCTGCAATAGAAGCGGCAATATCTTTCAAGATAGTAGTCTTGCCCGCTTTGGGAGGAGATACAATTAAGCCACGCTGACCTTTTCCGATGGGAGCGCACAAATCAATAACGCGAGCGGTAATTGTTTGAGCACCATGCTCCATAACAAGAGGTTCATCGGGAAAAATAGGTGTCATATCGGCAAAACGAGGACGACGGCCAAGCTCATCAAGAGGAGTTCCGTTAACCGTATCAATCTTTTGTAATGCTGAATACTTTTCATTTGAGCGCGATGGGCGCGTTGAGCCAGCAATAACATCACCTTTGCGTAAACCGTTACGGCGAATCAATGCAGCTCCCACGTAAACATCATCTTCACTAGGAAGGTAACCGCGCGTACGCAAGAAACCATACCCATCAGCAAGAACATCAAGCACACCCTCAACTGAAACGAAGCCCTCAGCTTTAACTGCAGCTTCAAGAACAGCATCAATGAGTGCTGCCTTTAAAAGACCCTTATGCTCAACACCCAACTCTTCTGCTTTAGCGCGCAGTTCAGTTACCTTAAGCTTCTCAAGATCCTCGCGTGTTGTCTGAGGCACCATGGGCTCACGGCGATTATTGCGCTGATTGCGCTTGTCACGCTGATTGCGACGGTCGTGCTTATTGTTGTTATTGCTATTGTTGTTGTGCGATGAACGATTCTGGTTCTGATTTTGACGCTGACGGGATGAATCCTTAGCATCTTTGGTTTCTTTGGAGTCTTTACCCTCAGAAACCTCTTTTGCTGCTTTGTCGGCCTTATCAGAATCCTTACCAGGAGCATCTTCATTACTTGCAGCCAATGGTCCATCTTCAGGTGACTCTACTGAATCAGGCTTGTCATCCGTCGTCTTTTTACGCGTACGACGCTTTGGTTTTTCCTGAGTCGTTTCTTCATTCGATGAATCGCTCTCTTTTGATGCGGCCGAAGGAGTATCAGAAGCAGCACCATCACGAGTTGCAACATCCTCTTTGGCAGCAGCGCTACGCTTAGCCGCTGCCTTGCGCTTAGGAGCGGTTCTCTTTGCAGTATCAGCTGATACTGCATCCTCTTGATCAGCTCCCTTTTCAGGCTCCGCAAGCTCTTGTGCTTCAGCTGCTGCGGTAACTGACTTCTTTCGTGGTGCGCGTTTTTTTGGCGCAGGTTTTTCTGAAGCGCTTGGTTTTTCTACCTCAGCGCTTACTATTTCTTGAGTTTCTTCACTCATGCGTTTTGAACTTTCTCCCAATCCTTAAGAAATGATGCAAGACCACGATCAGTTAAAGGATGCTCTACGCATTTCTTAAGAACCCCAAAAGGAACAGTTGCAATATCTGCACCCATCAAGGCCGACTGAGTTACATGGTTTGCACTGCGAATAGAGGCCGCAATAATCTCAACCTCGTGACCAAAGTCATAATTATTAACCGCGGTCACCACATCAGCAAGCTGTGATATACCATCTTCCGAAATGTCATCAAAACGGCCTACAAAGGGAGAGATGTAACGAGCACCTGAACGTGCAGCCAAAATAGCTTGTGGCACGGTAAAGCACAACGTCATATTAACTGGAATACCCTCTGCGGCAAGAATCTTGGTTGCCGCCAATCCTTCAACCATAGTGGGAATCTTAACAACGACATTAGGGGCAATTTGTGCAAGTTTTTTACCATCAGCAACGATCTCATCACGCGTCATAGCAACCGACTCTGCAGAAACTGGTCCATCAACAATGTCGCAAATACGTTTAATGTGATCATGGAAATCATCAAGCTTGCCACCTACACGAGAGTAGAGTGTTGGATTGGTGGTAACGCCCGCAATAGCGCCCCAGCTGTTTGCCTCTTCGATTTCCGCAAGATCTGCGGTATCCAAAAAGAATTTCACCGAGTCCTCCTTCAAGACTGCTATCTTCACTAACAGAGTGCTCCTACCTTGCACGCAAAAGTCCCATAGGAAATCAGCAGACAGGAGGTGTTGTGAATAGGGGAAATAAAAAAGATGGATCTATCGTACCAAATTACAATTTATTCGCAACAAAAAACGCGATTTCTTTAGCCCAACCGTCAAGTTCATTGGGAGTTTCTAGGATACAAGGAAGACCAAGAAGCTGTGGATGATAGACGACGCGCAAAAGAGCATCAGAACCAATTTGGCCCTCGCCAATCTTTGCATGTCGGTCCTTATGAGATCCCAACGGATTTTTGGAATCATTAATATGAAGCGCCCGTAAGCGATCAAGACCAATTACCGTATCAAACTCTTCAAGAACATCATCAAGATGGTCGACAATATCATACCCACCATCCCATATATGGCAGGTATCAAGACAAACGCCTACTTTGTCATCATGTTCAACACAATCAATAATGGCACGCAGTTCCTCAAATGAACGACCAATCTCTGTCCCTTTTCCTGCCATAGTTTCAAGCAAAACCGTTGTTGTCTGATTGAGTGTGATTACATTATTAAGACATTCGGCAACAAGCTCAACACCACGTTCAACACCCTGCCCGGTATGTGAACCAGGATGCATATTAAAAAGCTGACCTGGCGTCATTTCCATACGTGCAAGATCATCAGCAAGCGCAATATGCGCAAACTCCCGCACTTCAGGTTTTGCAGAAGCAGGATTAATGGTATATGAGCCATGAGCTACGAATTGATGTATTCCATAGATTTTACACGCAGATTCAAAGGCAGCTAAATCAGCGGGATTGATATCCTTTGCTTTTCCTCCACGCGGATTACGCGTGAAAAAAGCAAACGTATGAGCACCAATTGAGTGCGCTGTTTTTGCCAGCGCTTCATATCCTTGTGCGGATGAAAGATGAGCACCCATCTGCAACGTCAAGGGGAATGTCTCATCTGAAGATATCTGGGGCATATTATAAATCCCTAACACTTAAAAATTATCCGAAATGATTCTATAACCTTATTCTGTCGCTTGGGACAAAAGTGTAGCAGCATACGCACGTGACTGCTCATCTACCGAACCAGAAAGCATGCGCGCTATTTCATCAACGCGATCATTCCCCTCCACTACACTAAGCGTAGTCTCTGGCTGATCGCCCTCTGATTTACGAACAACATAATGCTTATCAGCACGTACGGCAACCTGAGCTAAATGAGTCACTACGATAACTTGATGCGTTGTAGCAAGATCAACAAGAACCTCTCCTAATGAAAGTGCTGTTTGGCCCCCAACTCCTGCATCAATCTCATCAAAAATCAGTGTCTCAACATTATCAATTGACCCAAGCACAACTTTAATTGCTAACATAACGCGCGAAAGTTCACCGCCTGAAGCGATGCGCGTTAATGGTTGAGCGGTAAGTTCTTTACCGGGAGAAAAAAGAAGCGCAACTGTTTGGGGTCCTTGTTGAGTCCAACGTGAACGCTCAAGCGTCTGCACTTCAGCACTCACTCCTGCACTTCCCATATCAAGCCGAGCTAGCTGTTTGTTAATAGCCTCAAGGAATTGAGGGAGAATACGCGCTCTGAGCGCAATCAATTCATCGACAGCCTGCTGAAGGCGCACTTCAGCCTCAGCAATACGAGCATCTAAAGTTGCAATAAGCTCATCACGACTTGAATATTCCTGAATAGTTTTTTGCGCATCATGCCAGGTGTCAAAAACATCTTCCATACGCGGTCCAAAACCACGCATGAGAAGCTGAAGATCTGCCAATCGCGTTTGCTTCTCCTCTAACTCTGCCGGTGAAAAATCGATAGTGTCTTGGTAATGCGCAAGCTCCCGCGCAATATCATCAAGAGCATAAAATGCCTCACGCGCCGACTCTGCGATTGGTTTCATTGCTGCATCGATTAAAGCAATTGCGTCAAGAGAAACGAGCGCTGCTTCAAGCTCTTCAAGTGCACCCGGCTGATCATCTTCCCCCAATAATGCCCGACGTGCATCATGGGTAGAACGCATCAATGCCTCCCCATGTTCATAACGAGGAAGATCACTCAGTAGATCTTCGTATTCATGCTCACCAGGATCAACGGCTTCAATTTGATTGAGTGCATACTGGGCTTTATCAAGCTGGTCTTTCCCTTGTGTTTCTAACTGCGCAAGACGATCACGCTCTTTCTTGAGAGATTCAATTTCTGCAAAAATTTCTTGATAGGCCGCCATGCATGCTGCGACCGGTTCTCCACCCCAAGCATCGAGTAACGCACGCTGGGCACCTGGATCAAGCAAACGCTGATATTCATGCTGGGAGCAAAGATCAATTTGCGCCCCAATTATTGTCTGCAAAGACCCTACCGTGGCAAGCGAGCCCTGGATAGTTACGCGCGAACGTCCTTGCTCTGTTACACGACGCGCAACGACAACACCTTCTTCAGGATCTTGTATCGCTTCCATTTCATGACGAGCAAGTTCATCGCTCATAGTATTGCTGTCGATAAAAAAGCGCCCCTCTACTGCAAGCTCAGATAACCCTTGGCGTACAAGTGAGGCGTCAGCACGACCCCCCATCAACAGTTTGCATGCAGTTAAAAGAGCCGTTTTTCCCGCGCCCGTCTCACCCGTGATAACCGTAAAATGGGGCGAGGGTTCACAGGTGGCATTTTTAATAAGCGCCACATCTTTGATATGAATCTCGTCGATCATGGAGTGTTTTCCCGCCTTACGTAAACCAACCAAAGAAGCATCCTGCTAAGCCGATAGGAGCATCTTGTTAAGCTAACAAAAAGTATCCTACTAAACCGACAAAAGCTTACGTCCGATTGTATACGACAATACTGAAAAAAGTCTCAAACAGACTCCATAAACAAGTCACCCGCAAAACGTCGGAATAAACTATACTGAAAACTTACCATTTACTTATATGCAAGAGCGTGACATTACATGGAACCAAACCGCACCGCCATAGTTATGGACACCGCATCACTTCATAATCTCGCTGATGCGGTACCCCCCTACGCACTCAAATGCATTGATGCACTTGAGTCAGCTGGTCATGAAGCATGGCTTGTAGGCGGCTTTGTACGTGACTCACTTTTGCATCGCCCTGTTTCTGATGTTGACATCGCCACTTCAGCTTGTTGGCAAGATGTCAAATCCGCCTGCGAAGAACAAGGTTTTGCCGTTCATGAGACGGGCACTAAACATGGCACCGTATCGGTGATTATTGACTATCACGTAATAGAAGTAACAACCTATCGCATTGATGGAAGCTATTACGATCATCGCCACCCTGATGGCGTAACTCAAGCAGAGACTATTGTTGAGGATCTTGGTCGTCGTGACTTTACTATCAACGCCCTTGCTTTCCATCCCCGTCGTGGACTTGTTGATCCCTTTGGCGGCACCCACGATCTCAAAAATCACATTATCCGCGCCGTAGGTGATCCACTCCTGCGCCTTTCAGAGGACGCATTGCGTATCATGCGTGCACTACGCTTTGCCTCTCAGCTTGGTTTTGATTTAAGTCCTGAAACTAAAGCGGCGGTTTTTGAACGCAAGCAAGATCTTGATTTAGTAGCTGGAGAGCGCCTCAGTACCGAACTCGAGAAGTTCTTATGCGGCTCTCACGTTCGTGAAACGCTCATGACTTACGTTGATGTATTAGCAGTCATCTTGCCAGAGCTTTCTGTCATGAAAGGCCTTGACCAACGCACCCGCTACCATTGCTATGACGTACTCGAACACACGGCATATGTCATCGAATATGTTCCTCAGTCAAATATATTAGGACGATGGGCAGCGCTTTTCCATGATATGGGAAAGCCTGAAACGTTCTTTGTTGACGAAGCAGGCGTAGGACATATGTATGGCCATGAAGCAGCAAGTGTTGGGCATCTTTCTAAGGCAGCTTATCGGCTACGCTTTCCCGCCAAAATGACTCATAATCTAAAACTGCTCGTCCGTCATCATGATTTTAGACCAACCGTCAGCCGCAAAAACGTTCGTAAACTATATGCCATGCTGGAATTCAAAGACGAACTTTTTCCTGTTATGTGCGATCTCATGCGCGCCGACGCACTTGCTCACGCGCCCGAATATCATGCTCGTACAAAAAGTATTGATGAACTTGAAGCACTCTTTATTCACATGAAACAGACACGCGAAGCGCTCTGTGTGAGTGATTTGGCAATCGACGGCAATGTTTTGCTTGAATTAGGACTTACCCCTGGACCTATGGTTGGTGATATCTTAGAAGATCTTTTCATGGCTGTTGCAGAAGAAAAAATTGCTAACGAGCCCCATGCTCTGCGCTCCTATGCCGCTCTTCTTATCGCAAGCACCAACCGTCACGTATAGTCCCATCGCCATGAATGATTAAGAGGGCCTGATCCGCGCCCTAAGTGAATATCATGACGCAGTGCTCCTGCAACGTATGCTTTTGCTTGCTCAACCGAAAAAGGAAGCGAATACCCTTTAGCAAGATAACTTGCAATAGCAGATGACAAGCTACAGCCTGTTCCATGTGTATCATTGGTGGCGATGAGTGCTCCCTCGAACCAAAAGCTCTCACCCGACTCAGTGATTAACACATCATCGGCACAATCCCCCAGATGACCGCCCTTGATCAATACGGCATGAGCGCCACGCGCAATGATGGCACGCGCCGCTTGCTCCATATCTTGCTTAGTTTCAATCTCGCAACCAGAAAGAACACGTGCCTCTGAGAGATTGGGTGTTACCACGCAGGCCAACGGGAAAAGCGCATCAATAAGCGCCTGCACTGACGCTGAGGTTGAAAGCTCCGCGCCACTTGTAGCAACCATAACAGGGTCTAATACGATATTGCGCGCCTGACATGTTGCAAGTACCGTAGCAACTGCGTGAACCACAGCAGGATCAGAAAGCATCCCAATCTTTACTGCATCAGGAACAATATCGGCAAAAATTGCCTCTAGTTGCGCTACCACAAAATCAGGAGCGACCGTAAGTACCCCTGACACTCCTAATGTATTTTGTGCAGTAAGTGCTGCAATCGCAGATTGTCCAAAAACGCTTTGTGCCTCCATGGTTTTGAGATCAGCCTGAATGCCGGCTCCGCCTGAAGAATCGGACCCGGCAATAGTAACGACAGAGGGACGCCTACCCAGCACTTGTTCAACCTTACGTCGCAGGCGACAAGTCGCACTAGAAACATCATCAGCACCAAAAACGGCAGAGACAACAGCTGCCCCATCGACACCCGTT
This sequence comes from uncultured bacterium, assembly GCA_905215035.1. Classification (GTDB taxonomy): domain Bacteria; phylum Actinomycetota; class Coriobacteriia; order Coriobacteriales; family Eggerthellaceae; genus Anaerotardibacter. Next base: position 5,531 of record CAJMOJ010000009.1, on the reverse strand, counting down.
CCTTCAAGAATATCAAGTGTTTGAAGATTAAGTCCACCAATGGCAACCACCGGAATAGACACAGCATTCACAATACGAGTAAGTTCTTCGGGGCTTACTATAATTGCATCAGGTTTGGTATCTGTTGAAAAGAGCGCTCCAACACCAAGATAGTCAGCTCCTTGTGCCTCAGCAATCCGAGCCTGTTCCACACTGTGTACTGAAACTCCCACAATCTTGTCATCACCAAGCAGCGCACGGGCTTGTATACACGACGCATCATCTTGACCAACATGCACACCATCGGCATCAACACGGCACGCCAACTCAACATCATCATTGACAATAAAAGGGATACCCGCATATTTACATCGTTGCGCAACAAAACGTGCATCAGATTCAGTAGTAGGCGTGATGTGTTTATCACGCAACTGAATACAGGTGGCGCCTCCTTGAATCGCCTGATCAACGGCATCAGGTAGAGGGCGAAGCGCGTCATAAGCACGATCAGTAATCGCATACAGGCGCATTGCCTGGGTAAGATCAGTTCGAGCTGTCATAGTAAAATACCTCGCATAGTACCTTAATAAGAACGGTTAAGGAGCTGCACTAAAATTGCTCAATACGAGCACGATTCGCAAGCGTTTCAGGCGTGAGTGTCGAGAGTGCATCAAGAAGATGCATCCTAAAGGTACCATTTCCCGCCCCCGCTGTTTTTTCTGAGGCTATCTCACCTGCAACACCCATTGCGGTAACTCCAGCCAAAGCCGCTTCAAGAGGGTTAGCTGACGCAACACATGCACCTAAAAGAGCTGAAAGCATACATCCCGTTCCGGTAATTGTTCCCATCTCAGCGCATCCGTTGCGGATAGCAAACATAACCTTACCATCAGACACAATATCGATCACGCCTGTAATGGCTACCACGGCACCAAATGAAGCAGCACACGCACGGGCAAACTCTGCTTGAGCGCGCACATTCTCCTCAGTAGTTTGATCCGCTGGATCAACATCAACGCCGCGCGTATGTGCTGATTTTCCTGCAAGCGCCTTAATCTCAGACATATTACCTCGGACAATCGAAAGCGTTTTTGGTTCGAGCAACTCAAGTGCGGTTTGCGTACGGAGCGTTGAAGCGCCTGCACCTACCGGATCTAAAACGATAGGATGGTCCAGTTCAGCAGCACGCCTCTGCGCAACTTTATCAGCAGCAATGCTGCCCTTGTGAAGCGTCCCAATATTGAGCACCAAGGCATTGCAGATTGAGGTAATCTCAGCAACCTCATCCACCTCATCGCTCATAATCGGACTTGCACCAACACCCAATACTACATTTGCGCAATCATTAACGGTTACATAATTGGTCATACAGTGCACCAAGGGAGCGGTTTCGCGAATCGAAGATAAAACCTCAGCTATGTGAGTAATCGTAGGCGTTGTCATATATAACTCCTTGTTTATTAGTAATTCATAGGGATCTAGAAATTCATAGGGATCTAGAGATCACTTATAGAGAGCAGCTCATATATAGCGGGTCAAATACAGTAGTCAAAATACAGTAGTTTAAATGCAGTAGTTCATATTGACATCTTTTAGGCGTATTGATGTTTGCAAAATGCACTAGTATTCATTACCTAGATCAATAGTCAAACCATCCATGATGGTATTTACGGTACGTACAGCACACATCTTGCCGCACATCGTGCAGGTTCCCTCATTCGAAGGTGGAGCGGATTCAAAATACTCGCGTGCCTTAGCCGGATCAAGCGAGAGTGCAAACATCTCCTCCCAATCAACACGACGACGAGCATCGCTCATGCGATTATCCCGTTCGCGCGCTCCAGGAACACCCTTAACCATATCCGCCGCATGCGCTGCAATCTTTGTTGCCACAAGGCCCTCACGAACATCGCTTACATCCGGTAAGCGTAGGTGCTCGGCAGGTGTGACATAACACAAAAAGTCAGCGCCGCTTGCAGCCGCTACGGTTCCCCCAATTGCCGCCGTAATATGATCATAACCAGGAGCAATGTCAGTCACCAAAGGGCCTAACACATAAAACGGCGCATTGTGACAAAGTCGTTTTTGGAATTTCATGTTGGCCGCAATCTCATCAAGCGCCATATGTCCCGGTCCTTCTACCATGACCTGAACACCCGCATCCCAAGCGCGCTTGGTAAGCTTGCCAAGCTCGACTAGCTCAGTTATTTGTGCTGCATCAGTGGCATCAAACGTTGACCCCGGACGCATGGCATCTCCAAGAGAAATCGTGACATCATAGTCATGCAGGATTTCAAGCACCTCATCGTAATATTCGAAAAACGGGTTTTCATTACCAGTTGCTTCCATCCATGCAAAAATCAGAGAGCCGCCACGCGAAACAATATTGGTTAAACGGCCTGTCTCTTTAAATGAATCGATAGTCTTTCTATTCATGCCAGCATGAATTGTGACAAAATCAACACCATCTTCTGCATGAGCACGCACAACATCCAAAAAATCATCTTTAGTAATAGTGATCAGCGGTTTTTCCAAATACCCAATCGCATCATACATAGGCACCGTACCAATCATGGCAGGACTCATAGCGATGAGATTTTGTCTAAATTCACGTGTTTTACCATGATTCGAAAGATCCATGATGCCCTCAGCGCCCAATTCGAGAGCAACACGAACCTTCTCATATTCAACCTCGGGATCAATCAGATCACCCGAAATTCCAAGATTTACATTAACTTTGGTACGAAGGCCCTCACCCACACCCTCAGGGCTTAAAGCCGTATGATTAATGTTGGCAGGAATTGCAATTGTTCCTGTTGCCACACGAGCCCGTATCCATTCAGGATCACGCTTCTCTTTTTCAGCAACACACTCCATTTGCGGTGTGATTATTCCTGCACGCGCAGCATCAATTTGCGTCATAGTCATATATGACTCACTTCCTTCGTTGGCATTATCCAGACAGGTTCTATGGGTCGAAACACGCCTTCACGCGCTTCCTCTCAGCATCTAAGCTCCCCAGTATGTAGACATTTCTCAGTGTAGCGGTTCTCGCACTCTATACCAGTTATAATCCTTGATTATTTTCGGATGCATGTAAAGAATCGTACTTGCCTGGAGCACAGATTTTTTCTTTTCCGTACCGAATAAGACCCAAAGACTCCAAGGGAGCAAAAACCCAAACACTCCCCGCTTCAAGCGACACACATGCTTCATGCCCTATAAGCTCATTGGAAATTCCCCACAGGCACATATTGGTTTGGTCAGCATGATCAAGTCCATATTCAAATCCCGTCTCAGTCACGCCGCATTGTACATCGGAATGAGGCATCACCGAGACCACCCCTTTTCCTCCAGGTGCAAAACACACGCTGGAATACTCACCTGGAGCAAGCAGGGCAAGAACCACTTCAGAATCAGTAATACCCCACACTCGCATCCCGCAGGCAGTCATATGAACCATAAGATCAAGGTTTCCTAATGAATGATCAAGTCTCCCCGAAAGCGCATCTACCAAAATTACATCATCATACTCATGCTCATGAGCGTACTGAAGCGCCCAATCGAGATCAGTAAAATCCTTATGAGTATCAAATGGTGTTTGGGCATGAGGCGGAACAAAGCCAAGTGAATCAAAATCACCTGCAATTACATCAGGTTCTCTGTTGCGTGCCATCAAAGCAGCGTATCCTCCATCGACAGCAATAACGCAATCAAGGGCACCATGTTCAAGAATATAATCAAGTCCTTTATGTTCAGAGGGCGCCGCTCCCACAATTAAACAACATGCCATTACCAACGACCTCTTTCATTTATTAAAACAACAAGCGCGCAAAGGCATTTTGTTTGCTAGAATACCACAGGAGCGAGTCGGGCAATCGCGCGTGCAAACGTGAGGAAAGTCCGGGCTTCAAAAGGCAAGATGCCAGCTAACAGCTGGGCGGAGTGATCCGACGGATAGTGCCACAGAAAAGAAAACTCCCTTTCTTGTAGTAGAAAGAGAAAAGCTGAAACGGTGCGGTAAGAGCGCACCAGTGTCTTGGTAACAAGACAGCTTGGTAAACCCCATCTGAAGCAAGCGCAAATAGGAACACCATGCGGTCGCCTTTCCGCGTGTTCGGGTTGCGTGCTAGAGTTTTGCAGTGATGCAGAATCGAGATAAATGATTGCCGATCACAGAACCCGGCTTATAGACTCGCTCTTTTTTCTTTTTTTGATCTACCTTTGATTTACAACCACACCAGTTGTTCAATCCAATTCTGTAAGGCTTGCTCACTTACAGGAACTGCAAGCAATTTATGACGCGAGGTCATGCCTCGAACCACATCAATTTTTGATTTAGGGCACGAAAGAGCTTTGGCAATAAGAGCAACCACAGCCTTAGTTGCCTTGCCTCCATCAGGAGGGGCAGTTACACAAACATGTACCTCGATTTTACCCACACTATCAGTTTTAAGACCTAAAATAGCGTCACGCCCCGAACGAGGCGTGACGTGCACTGCAAGAGTAGTTGCCATACGCTAAAACATCTCAAAAATACGTACTAATCAATTTCGTCGAAAGCAAACGTATCATCAGCGTCTCCAAAACCAGAAAGATCCTTAGATGCAACACTTGGCTTTGGAGTGGCAGGATTAGAAACGACTGAAGAAACGGTAGGTGTGGTATAAGTAGCGGTTGGTGTAGAAGGAACATACGTTGCACTAGGAGCAGTCTCATCAGAAACTTCTGCAGCAACGAACAAAGGAGCCCCGTTTGCGTCACCACCAATTTCGGTTAAACGCTTAGTTGCAGACGCAATGAATTCTTTGAGTAAATCCTGATATTGAATGCGCACATCTGCGCGTGCTTCATTGAGCTCATTGATGTTATCAATAATGCGCTGTTTCTCAGCATTTGCCTTATCAAGAATGCGACGTGCTTCTTCCTCAGCATTCATGCGTGTCTGCTCAGCATCAGCCTTTGCTTTGGAAACAAGCTCATCACCCGTACGTTGAGCAACAATGAGTGCTTGAGCAATTGCAGCATCTTCATTTTTGCGCTCACGAACGCGTGCCTCAAGTTCAGCAATGCGAGCATCTTTCTGAGCAATTGCAACGCCATCTTCACCCTTGGAAGCAGGAGCCTCTTTGGATGCGGTGGCGGGAGCTGGCGTAGCAGCCTGTTTTTTAGCAGCTTGTTTTGCCTCGGCCAACTGAGTACGCAATGAGGCAATCTCATTGTTTAATTGATCAATTTCAGAAGCAACATGCTCCAGAAAAACGTCTACTTCATCAACGTCATACCCACGACGTTCAATTTTAAAGCTCTGCTCTTGGATATCAGTTGACGTAATTGCCATAATTCTCCCCTTTATAGTGCGTTTGCTGGCCTAATAGACGCACGACGTGCTGCGTCTGTTTGTATGGTTATTATAACGGCTTACCACGACAGTGTGCTACTAAAACAACATGACAAGAAACCGTACTCCGAATTGTAATACAAGTAAAGCGATGATTGGCGTGATATCGATCATTCCTCCAATAGGAGGGATAAGTCGTTTAAAAAGATTT
>CAJMOJ010000008.1 GCA_905215035.1 uncultured bacterium | reverse complement strand
CCACCATGACCTTCGGAAAGCACCGGAGATCCTGCTGGCTCAACAGCAACCACCTGGATGGCAGGATTCTTGCTCTTGAGGTATTCGCCTGTACCACTAAGCGTTCCGCCCGTACCGACGCCTGCAACAAAGATATCGACCGCACCATCAGTTGCTGCCCAAATCTCAGGACCGGTGGTTGCGCGATGAATAGCGGGATTAGCGGGATTAGCAAATTGTGAAGGAATGAACGAATTCGGAAATTCTTTTGAGAGCTCCTCAGCCTTATCAATGGCACCTTGCATCCCTAGCGCACCCGGCGTTAACACCACTTCTGCACCGTAGGCTTGCATCAAACGACGGCGCTCAATACTCATGGTATCGGGCATCACGATGATCGCACGGTTACCACGCGTTGCTGCAATAGCGGCAAGACCAATGCCCGTGTTTCCGGAGGTGGGCTCAATGATGACGGTTTCATCGTCAACAATACCCTCATCGACCGCTCGATCAATCATAGCTTGCGCAATACGATCCTTGGCCGACCCCGTTGGATTGAAGTACTCAACCTTAGCAACCAGGCGCGCCTTTAAATCATGATTACGCTCGTAATTTGTCAGTTCAACCAGCGGCGTATTGCCGATCAATTCCGTAACACGTGCATGTATGGTCATAATCCCCATCGCTTCCTTTCACTGCGCGTACGGGTATTTCTTCATGTTGTTCTTTATGTTGTGATACTTAGTGTAGCGATACTTACCTTATGCGTCTTGGCCAATAGCCGAGTTGCAAGATTTTTGTTTTGTATTCGGCACGAGCAAACTCCTGCAACACTCGATCCATATTCTCTTGCAGGTTTTTGCAAGGTACGACACTTGATTTATCTTACCCTGCAGGTTTTTGCAAGGTACGACACTTGATTTATCTTACCCTGCAGGTTTTTGCAAGGTACGACACTTACAGCGTAATTTTGAACTGAAAAAAGCCATTTTTGGATATTTTTTCAACTTACGACACTCATGAGCCTCTTGCCCGTATAGACCTTGATACTAAAAAGAACCTCTCAGCTAGATCGTGACCTATAACGCCTGGTTGATAACCAATTACTCCTGCTCAAAGGAACCCTTTACTCGCGGCTGCTCCAAGCCAAGCGATTTCCTGAGTTCAAAATAGCAAAATTAGTGTCGCAACTCGCATTTTTCTACAGATGAAGCTCTAGTGCAACGAGTGTAATAGCCGTATCGAGCACAACGGAAGAAAATAAAGAGCTTCAGATTGAAATAAGACTTATATCAGCTTTCACTCAATTCCCCTGCAGATCCCAATAAGAACATCGCTTCATGATGATCCCTATGGCGTAAACCACCAAACCAATAGAGGCACCAAAGAAAGGACAGTCTCAAAAAAGAGCCTTGCCTTAAAGCCGCTCAACCTAAGCGATCAATCGAAAGGAGATTTATGCAGGTACTCACCAAACGCAAAACGCTTGCAATAGCGCTCGCATGCGTACTAGCTACAGCGGCGTTTGTGTTTCTCACCCATGAGACGCAGACCGCTGCGCCAAACCAGCCCGCCTACTCGGGGCATCATTCCACCCTAGCATCCGACCGCGGATTCTTGTCCGCACAAACGCCAGGCGCTGCGGATACTCTTGCGAATACAGACGCGACGACACCCTCAAGCAATTCTGCAGGCGCGTCCGACTCAGGAGTAGATTCATCTGATGGCGCCACTAATCAAGATTCTCTTGACGATGAGGCCACCAGCGAAACACTTCCTCCCACGTCTGAGAACACCCCTGGCACCAACACCCAGACACCCGCAGACAACCGTGGACCACCCAACGCTTCTAATCCCGAAAACTCAAATCCCGATCATCCTCAAGCTGGCTATGCCTCTGATAGTGACGGCACGAACGGATCTAACGACACTAGCAACAACAGTGGCGGCTCTAACGGCTCCAGCTCTGACAATAACGGCGATGCCAATAATCCCAACAACCCCGGCACCAACCCAGACGACCCCGCAGAAGATCCTATTGAAGAGCCCATCCGCGTTATAGCCTCTGTTGATGGATTCGACAAAGAGCTTCCTATTCTCTATGTGAATGAGGACTTCGTTTTAGGTAAACCCATCGGCATTAGTCCTAACCAAATTGCCGATGAAAACGGTACACCCATTCTGACTGATCTTGTCGAGTCTAAAGAACGCGATGGCTGCACACTTATTTGGCGTGATCAAAATGGCGATGAGTTCGATTGGATGACCACCCCTATCAACGAGACCATGATAGTCACCGGCACGTTTGAAGTACGTCCGGTGCAGGTGCGCGTGGTGTTTAATGATGATGCGCAAACCCCTGACCTCATCACGAACGTGGATGTTGGATCGAGCTTTGCAGATCATGAAAACATTCCTGCAGAGCCCACCAAAAAGGGTTATGCCTTTGACGGTTGGATTGATGACCGCACCCAAGAGCCGTTTGATTTTACTGCTGCCGTCAAGGTGCCCACCACCGTACGCGCAACCTACAAGCTAGTTGACTCAGCTGAAGCTCCGCGTGTTGATCCTGCTAAAGACCTTCCCAACACCATTACGGGAACATGCTATATTGGCGCCACGTGGGGTGTTCATCCCGCTCAGTTTAGTGTCTCGGGATTTTCTGGTGACTTGGCCGGCGTATCAGGCACAGGTACGTGCTCCCTTCCCTCAGCAGCGGCACCGTCCTATACGCATGCAGAATATCGTGCCACGTTAAGTTCAGTTGATACCAACACCGGCACTGTCGTGTATGACGTCACCATCACACCACCTGGCGTTGCAAGCCCTGATGGACCGCGCAACAAGTTTGGTCTCATTGGTTATCAGACCGTATCGCTACGTGCGGTAATCCACAAGAACTTCGGTGGCTATGTGGATGTCACCAAAACCAGTGCTGCGCCTAGCATTTCTGACAACACTCAGACCTACTCACTTGAAGGCGCCGTCTTTGGCCTCTATGACAAAAACGGTAATCGTGTACAAGAATTTCGCACCGATTCACAAGGTAACACCAACACAAGCAGCCTTTTGCCGGTAGGCACCTATACCCTTAAAGAAGAGCAAGCACCGCGTGGCTTTTCCCTTGCTGCAGACAAAGCGGTCAATGTCGCATCAGGCGCTACTACCTCGGTTACCGTTGCCGATATGCCGCAGCACACGCCACCTGATTCCCTTATCCAAAAGAACGACAAAGAGACCGACTCCAACCATCCTCTTGGTTCGGCAACGCTAGCCAATACACAGTTCAAGGTAAGTTACTATGATGCCTACTTTGACTCAATTGACCAGGCGCTTGCATCTGGTACGCCTCACAGGCAATGGATCTTCAAAAGTGATGATCAGGGCAAAGTGACGCTTGACAAAGATCACCTTGTTTCAGGCGATCCGTTTTTTACGAATGCGCAAGGCAAGCCTGTTTTGGCGCTCGGCACCTACGTTTTTGAAGAGATTACCGCACCTACCGGATACCTGCGTGATCACGACAAGCAGCTCCGCACCGTAAAGCCCGAAGGTACCAACGAGCTCGCTTCTCACTATGATGCGCCCGTATTCAAAAATCAGGTTATCCGCGGAGATCTTTCCTTCATCAAAATTGCTGCTCACACCACTACGCACTTACCCAATGTACCTTTCACCATCACGTCTCAGACTACCGGTGAGTCCCATCGTGTCATGACGGATGAAAATGGCATGATCAATACGTCTGCTGCATGGATCGAGCACACCAACAATACCAATGGAGGTAATAGAGGCGATGGGGTGTGGTTTGGTCAACCTGCCGCCAACGCCAATATGACTACTGAGCCGCAAAACCATTTAGGGGCGCTGCCGTATGACACGTATCGCATTGCTGAAGAGCGTTGTGCGGAAAATGAAGGGTTTTCGCTTGTTGACTTTACCGTCACCATCACCCGTCATGGCACTACCCTTGATATGGGCACTATTGAAAACAATCCTACACCGCGCATTGTTGTCAGCAAAGTTGATGCCACCACAGCAGAGCAAGTCATTGGCGCTGAGCTCATCTTAGAAAAGCTCGTTAAAGGAACCTCGGCTGACGGGTCCGAAGACGGATCTGGACCAACAGAGACCTGGGAGGAAGTCGCACGCACTATCACCACTGAGGAGCCCTGGGTGATAGAAGCAACGCCAGGAACTTATCGCCTTGCTGAAATCCTGGCGCCTCCCACTTACCTTACTGCTGAGCCCATCATTTTCGAGCTCTACGAAAACGCCGCGGTTAAAGAAGTAGTTATGAAAGATGAGCCTATCGAAATCACGGGCGATGTCGACAAAAAGCAAACCATGCTCAATCCGCTTGATTTGAGTTATCGCTACACGCTTGATTTCCGCTCAACGGCACCCACGTACGCTGATGAGTACACCGTGATTGATGATCTCACCTGTGCTCGCAACAATCATGCCTACCTCGAAACACTTACTACTCCTGTAGTTCAACATGATGACGATGGACTCTTCAGCCTCTGGTATCTCACCAATTATTCGTCCGTCTCACCCGAGGACGTGACGCGCACCCCTGAGGAACTCGAAGAGATTGCCAAAGGTGGAGCTGGTTCCGAAGATAAGGATGAAGCAGAGAGCGAAGGTAACACCTCTGGCGACGTCTCCAACGACGCCAATGTCAATACCGAGGGTAACACCAAGGCCGACTCTGACGAGGCCCCAGCAGAAGACAACCCTGCAGTCGATACCGATAAGCCCGAAGATTCTCTTAACAAAGTGCGTCTGACTAACTTGGAGGGTTGGAATCTCTGGCAGGCAGGCCTCTCCACGACCGAGCCAACAACTCTTTCTGTTGCTGACCTCAATTTGGCGGAAGACGAATACATCACAGCCTTCGCGTTTGCCTACGACCGCGTCAATCCTGGATTTGGAACGCTCCCGCTTGATGATGCGCAATGGTTTGAGACCGATCGTTATGCTCTCGATGATTTCTGTACTGACGAGCATGCCGGCATTACTAACGACGCCGAAAATAACACCGACGGATCTGACGCCGGAGAGCCAAGCGAAGAACCTGGGACAGAAGAAGACAATGGTAAAGATAACGATGATAAAGCAGGCGATGGGGCTACAGCCTCTGAAATAACTCCTCTTGAGGATGAGGCCGATTCAGCTCCGGAAGTTCCGTCAACTCCCACAACCCCGACGACTCCGGAAACTCCTACGGCTCCCGTTGACTACGCTCCCGCCATTCTTGTCATGAAAGCAGAACCACATGTTCTCATGCAAACTGATCCGCTACCGCTTCAAAATCACACCTTTATTGAGATGTTCCGTAATGGTGGCATTGATGAGAAACTACGTGATTACGATTCTGATCAGGTAGAACAAGTAATTGAACCCGATCTTCCTGTCACAACCTTCGATGATCCTGAAGAGCCCGAAGAGCCAGAACCCGATTCGTCAACTCCCACACCTGAGCCAGAGTCTGATGCTAAGGCACCTACTTCAGGAACGCCTAAAACTGGGACGGCGCTACTCATTGGGTTGTTTGCTCTGTGCGCCATCGCACTCATAAGTGGAATCGTGCTCTTCATCATGCGTCGCAGAAAACAAGCACAACTTGCAGAAAATACGTTTGCAACGCGTCTCGGACTGAGCCAAAGCCTATCAAGCGCTACGCCGACAAAGCGCGCGACCTATCCATCGACACCTAGAAAAGATAGCACCCCAAGACAGAACAAACCACACCGCCGTCCCCATCAAGCAAAGCGCATTATTCCGTGGTAAGCCATTTGAAAAGCAACTAGGTAGTCTGCTAGACAATCATCACCCTATTCGTCAACGACAAGGTCAACGACCTGAACCGGAATAACCTGCTGGAGCCCAGCGAGCGATGTCTCGATCTGGGCTCCAATGCGCCCCGCCGAGAAAATAATCGTGTCAAATAAAATGGCCGTCTCATCAATTGATGTTGTAAACAACTTTTTCATTCCCAAAGGAGAGCAGCCACCATGAATATAGCCCGTCAAAGGCAAAAGCTCGCGCGATTTAATCATGGCGATGGATTTTTCGCCCACAGCACGCGCTGCCTTTTTCAGATCCAACTCCTGCGCAACAGGGATCATAAATACATAGTGCTCGCCACTTTTACCAACCGTGACAAGCGTCTTAAAAACATGATCAGGGTCTTCTCCTAAAAGCGTTGCCACCTCAACACCAGAAAGCGATCCATCGGTCTCAAATGTATGGAACTCAAACGGCACACCAGCTGCTTCAAGCTCGCGTACCGCATTCGTCTTTTTACTCTGTTCGTCCTTGTGGCGTGCCATACCTATTTATCCAGCTCAATCCTATTTCCCCGCGGATCGATAAAATTCGTCATGGGGCGACCCGTCGGATGAGGTGTTTCAATGCCGGCAGCGTGTGCCGCTTCCAGAGATTTCATCATCCAAACCATGTTGCTTGCGAGTAATCGCACGGTATAGATACCCTCTTCATCCTGATAGATTTGTGAGGCATCTTCACCATGCACCATCGGCCAATAACATGAGCTCACCACCGGCATATTGTAGAGCGTAAAGTACTTCAAGATCTCATCAATCGCCGTCGTTGCTCCAGCACGACGCGTTGAAACTAAAGCAGCTGCGGGCTTATACATAAATCTATGGCCCGCAGCATAAAACATCCTATCAAGCACGGCTTTAAGCGCACCGTTCATGCCTGCATAATAAACAGGACTTCCTACCAAAAACGCATCGGCCGCTGCCACACGCTCAATTAAATCATTGGTAAGATCATCCTTAAAAATGCAGCATCCTAGCTTTTCGGTTCTGCACTTATTGCAACCAATGCACCCTCGAACAGGCTTGGTGCCCAGATTGACAAAATCAACGTCGATACCCGCATCGGCAAACACCGTAGCTGCCTCTTGTAGTGCCGTATACGTGCATTCCTTACGTGGCGATCCGTTCAAAATGACAATCTTCATGACATCCCCCATGCCCTTTCATGACAGCTACGCGCATCCGCAAGTCAACTATGCGTTAGCAAGCCCAAGAATCCAACAAGCACCAATAAGCTTGCAGCAAGTTCAAGAGCTCAGCGCACGCTAACTATGCGCCTGCTACCTCGCTTACCGCATCAAGCGCCTGAGCAATATCATTAATCAAATCTTGCGTATCTTCAATACCACAAGAAAAACGAATCAAATCCGCACTAATACCAGCAGCCTCAAGCTCCTCATCATTCATCTGGCGATGGGTCGCATTCGCAGGATGCAAAACACACGTACGAGCATCGGCAACATGTGTTGCAATTTGAGCCAACTGCAAGTGTGACATGAACTGCTCAGCAGCCGCGCGTCCACCCTTAACACCAAAACTTACAACGCCGCATGATCCATTAGGTAGATACTTTTGTGCGAGCTCATAGTATTCATCATCAGGAAGACCGCAATAACGTACCCAAGAAACTTTTGGATGATCATGCAAGAACTCAGCAACGGCCTGGCCATTCTCACAGTGGCGCTTCATGCGCAAATGCAAATCCTCAAGACCAAAGTTAAGCAAGAATGCATTTTGAGGCGATTGGATTGAGCCAAAGTCACGCATCAACTGAGCTGTAGCCTTGGTGATAAATGCTCCACCTAAGCCAAAACGCTCAGTATAGGTCACGCCATGATAGGTCTCATCAGGTGTCGTGAGTCCAGGGAACTTATCTGCGTGAGCATTCCAATCAAAGTTTCCTGAATCAACAATGGCTCCACCAACAGCAGCACCGTGGCCATCCATATACTTGGTAGTTGAATGCGTCACAATATCAGCACCCCACTCAATAGGACGACAGTTCACCGGCGTGGGGAACGTATTGTCAATAATCAGTGGCACACCATGAACATGCGCCGCCTTAGCAAAGCGCTCAATATCCAAAACGGAAAGTGCAGGGTTTGCAATGGTCTCACCAAATACTGCTTTGGTGTTGGATTTGAATGCTGCCTCAAGTTCTTCATCCGTGCAATCAGGAGTAACAAAGGTAGTTTCAAGACCCATGCGAGCCATGGTATGAGCAAATAAATTATACGTACCACCATAAATTGCTGATGACGCAACAATATGATCTCCCGCACCTGCAATATTAAACACAGCATAGAAATTGGCAGCCTGACCAGATGAGGTCAACATGGCAGCCGTGCCACCTTCAAGAGCAGCAATCTTTGCAGCAACGGCATCATTGGTGGGATTTTGAAGACGCGTATAGAAATAGCCCGACTCTTCCAAGTCAAAGAGCTTTCCCATATGCTCGGACGTATCATATTTAAAGGTAGTCGATTGAATAATAGGTACTTGGCGTGGCTCTCCACTTTCAGGTTGATAACCAGCTTGTACACATTCAGTTCCAATACCAGGCATTCTTTTTCCTTTCCATAAATATCTGGTTTTCTATCCTAATCAAACTTGCTCGCACAAGCCGCCACGACTAAATGAATGGATTATCCATCTTACCGATACCTCATTACCGATCTAATCTATAACCACCGTCAACAAAAGCATCGCAAATTCCCTTGTCACGCTATGTAAAAGACCAGTACAATGCACTAATACTTAAACAAATACTAAAAAATCAGTAAAAACCGCCCGCGCGCAATTACCTCATCTGCGCCAACTACGCAATCTCTTTTGAAAGGTTGACGATATGCCCATTCGCATTCCTAATGCCCTACCTGCAACCAGTGTTCTTGAGAGTGAAAATATCTTTGTCATGACCGAGCACCGCGCAATCCATCAGGACATTCGTCCCTTGCGCGTGCTCATTCTAAATCTCATGCCCACCAAAATTGAGACCGAAACACAAATCCTGCGTAAGCTCTCCAACTCTCCTCTTCAAGTAGAGATTGACCTTCTTCAGACTATTAGCCATCAATCAACTCATGTTCCCAGTGAACACCTTGAATCCTTCTATATTTCCTTAGACGATATCCGCAACAAGCACTATGACGGCATGATCATCACCGGCGCTCCAGTAGAGAAAATGCAATTCGAGGATGTCGATTATTGGCCTGAACTCTGCGAGATTTTTGAGTGGACCAAAACGCATGTCTTCTCAACGTTCTATATTTGCTGGGGTGCGCAGGCTGGCATCTATTATCACTACGGCGTGCCCAAGTATACGCTTCCCCAAAAGCTCTCCGGTGTGTATCCGCACAAGATCTTAAAGTCCTCATCCCCTCTGGTGCGCGGCGTGAACGATGTTCTCTACATGCCTCATTCACGCAACACCGAGATCAAAGCTGCCGATGTGCTCGCTTGCCCTGAACTTGAAATTATTGCTGAATCCGACGAGTCCGGCGTAGCCATTGTAAAAAGCACCGACTCACGCCACTTCTTTGTCTTTGGTCACATGGAATATAGCCGTGATACGTTAAAAGAAGAATATCTTCGCGATGAGGCTAAAGGGCTTGATCCTGCTGTCCCTGAACATTACTTCCCCAACGATGATCCTACCCAGGAGCCCATCTGCAATTGGAGATCAGCCGGCCAGCTCATCTACACCAACTGGCTTAACTACTACGTCTATCAGACCACGCCATACGACCTGCGTGATCTCTTCCGTAAATAGCAAATGACCTGATTCTGCTGGGGATTTTACTACTTGCGCCATACCAATTGACGCCGATCCAACATATTTGATATACATAGCAAAGAGGCTTATTAAGCTTCCACCAAGTCGCCGAGAGTTATCTCTCGGCATTTTTTGGAGGATCGTGAAAGGAATTGCATCTCTCGTTATTTGCTATTGAGGCGAATGGACAGTACGAGACATTGGTTGATTTTAATAATTCATCTCATCAATCAATATTGAATAGTGTTCATTTAGGTAATCCGCCATGTACGGGATAACAAATTCCACTTCTCCACGCATACGAGATTCAATGATATTTTCTTTAATTAATCGACTCCGATATGAACTTAGTGCAGTAAGATCTTTGCCAAGCCTTTCTGCCACCATCCCTACTTTGCTAGGAGCTCCTTTATCTTCTGCCATTGCAATAAGATAAGTTAATAGAGTAGCTGGAAGATTCTGAATAGCTGGTTCAATAACCATGCGATCGAACCGAATACGAGCTGTTTCTGCTCCAGATACTGCATCATCAAGCTCGATGATTCCAGAGTTTCGTTTTGAAGCAGACTTCCAAGTATAGTAGCCAACAAGCTGCACCATAAAAGGGTAGCCTGCAGAAGCTTCGGTCATATATTCAGCTGCATCTTCTGATATATTCATACCCGAGTCTGCAATTGTTTCTAAAAAGGATTGCTTAACGTCCTCAGGCCATAGTGGAATCAAATCTTCTGGAAGTGCTCTGCGAAGAAATGTAAGCGCCTTTGCGTTTACGACATGATCCACCATAGATGGAAGCCCAGCAAAAACAAATGCGATATTTAAATCTTCTCCTATTACTTGCTGAATAGCTACAGATAATGCTCGCACTTCATCAATAGTTACATCTTGAACCTCATCAAGCGTTATCAGAAGCCCTGATTTGTTGCCCTTAAGATAATTCACCATACTCTTACGCAGATTTAGTGAAGCACGTTCAATTTCTACACTACCTAAACTAATTCCTAATACCGATGGATTAAAGTGCATAGATGCCAATTGATTTCGAGAAGTTAATTCTTCCAATATCCGTGTACATAATCCTGGAGTTGCAATTTCGTCAATTACAAGCCAGCCTTTGTCTTTAACAATACGCCCCAATTCATTTAATAGAACCGTCTTACCCATACCACGAGCACCTGTAAGGCGCATCAAACGTTCTGGTGCGCCAACACCGTTTTCAATCCCATCAATAAAATCCTCAATAATGGAATCTCGTCCAATAAGTTCTGGGGGCATTTTACCTGCAGTTGGTTTAAACGGATTCATAACTACCTACGTTCAAATTTCGAGAATGTTTTATAGCAATTTATAGCAAACTATAGCAATTTATAGCAAACTATAGCAAGCATTTATCATAAGATCTCTTCAATGACGCTTTTAGCTTCAAAACCATTTACCCTTCAAATACCCTCAATCTCACTGATTACCTTCACAAACCGCTCATCGCCACGAACAGACTCCCAAATCGCGTCAGTTTTCAACTGCTCGCTATATACCAAAGCATATTGTTGACGCGCTTCACATCGTGCCTCTTTAATGTCTTCAGTCTCTTCAGACCATAAAAGATCACGAACTTCATTAAAGAGTAGCGGCACTGGTGGATGACTCATCACCTCGCAACTTTGCTTTAAACACTGAACAAATTTGTTCAATCGCTCCAAGCCAGCATCAACCTCATTATTCATCAGCGCCAATCGAGCCGCATCACAATATACTGAAGGTAGTAAGGTCGGGAACAGCACAATGTAGTCCTCCGAAAATTGCAAATATCGCGCAAGCCGCATTATCTCCTCCATGCGCTCATCATCACCACAACATAAATTGGACAGTATTTGTAGCCTAGTACACGCATCAATTAATGAAATCAGCAGAGCACGTTCAGCGAACGCAATTGCTTGTTCGTTCTGACCATTTTGTGCGTACACGGAAACCAAAAGCATCGGCGCCATATTTGGCTCGCGAGGAATAAAAGGTTCGACGATCTCCACTGCTTCATCTTCTTTTCCAAGCATCAACAAGAGCGAAGCGAGAAATGAAAGATCATCTTGCGACACCTCCCCTTCGGACTGAAGCGCGACAATACGCCGATAAAGCCTTTCTATTACAACGGCACATTCGTAAGCTTTCCCTCCTAAAGGCTTATCGTGAGACCCTTCCAATTCAGGTAAACAAGAAAACGCTGTAAGCGCTAATGCTTTTAATACCGATAGGTCTGACCAATGCTGTCGCGCTTGATCTTGCACATACAAAAGCGCCTCATTGCTACTTTCTTTAAAAAGAGCCGCAACCTTTTTGGGTCATGCCGCTTTGAGCACGCAAAGCACTAAGATTTTGAGAGATACTTGTTCTATCCATTTCAACTCCTTGGTCTCTTATAGGTAATTATCCAAGCACTGCCTATAAGAAAACAAGCGAGTATCTCTATACCTTTACCATGCGCCAATCAACCAATAGTTGATTATGCTTCGTTTAGATTAGTTGCCTTAATTACTCCACCATTTAAAAAGCCAGGATCAGTAGATCCTGGCCCTCAAGTCTCCGCTTACATTTCTAATTTACAAACTATTTGCTATTACGACGACGTAATTGATATGCAGAAGTTCCGCCCAAAACCAATAATGATGCAAGTCCTGCGAGACCCAACGTCATTACCATATTGGACGAATTGTCTGCAGTTTTCGCAAGGACGGATGCTTCTGTATCAGTCGCAACACTAGCTGGTGCATTTGCTGGTGTATCTGCTGGTTTTAAAGTAGCAGATACTGCATAAGTGCTCAGATGATTTGAGTCGAAATATAGGATGCCCTGATCTATCCACGACATTCTCTCTTCAACAACCTTGCCAAGTGTCTGCTCGGTTAAAGCTTCACCCACATACCACACATTAAAGTTATGCGTCTCAGCAAGCTCTTGTAGCTCTTCATTCATTTTTATTCCCAAAGTAATACGATGATTTGAAGTCCACTTATACACATCACCCGTCGTATTGTTCACTAAATCAATATCAAACACATTGACGAGATAGCTAGAATTACCCCAGTTGTCTGACACTTCTTTAATTGCCTGCTCAAGTGGAGTCAAATTCTCAATATCATTATCAATAATCCGCAATGAATAATTCTCTAATTCCTTAGCTAGCTCGGCATCATGAATAGCGATGGTGCCTTCCACTACAGAATCAGGAGTTGTATTGATATAAGCAGGAGTAACTGTGATATAGCAAACAGCTGCAGCCAAACCAGAACGTGCTGTAATCATAGTAGTTCCACTTTGAAGTGGAGTGACTATTCCCTGAGCGTTAACCGTTGCTACTGAAGGATTTGAGGAAGTCCATTCGATCGATTTATCTTCCACATCTGCCGGCGACACAGTTGCAACCAAGGTAAAGGGATCGTCATTCACTCGTACAGTCTTTTCCTTTTGATCTAAAGAAATCGTCTTATTCGCAGCAGCATTATCAAACAAATCCATTGATGTTGCATATGTATTAGCCACGCCTACAGGAATTGTTGCAGGAGTAAAGCTCTGCTCCTCTTTGTTATACCAAATTTTATCAGGGACGTTTTCCTGTAAAGTAAAATCCTTACCAACAGTTATTTTATTTAGATTTGAGGGATTAATTTTATCCCCAAAAATATTTAATGCGTCTACCACCTTAGCTGTATTAAAAGCAGAGAGATCCAGAGTTGTTAACTCGGGAACTCCATAAAACATAAATCGCATTGTTTCAACATTAGAGGTATCAAAGCCAGAAAGATCCAACGAAGTAAATGCCGAGTTCTCATAATCATCATAACAACCAGCAAACATTGCAGACATATCTCTAACACTACCAGTATCAAAAGTACCAAAAACAATAGTTTTTAATGTTGTGGCAGCAAACATCTCAGACATATTCTCTACTTTAGAAGTATTAAAAGTAGAGACATCGAGGCTGTTTGGCCCACTGCATAAAAGAAACATCTCCAGCATGGATTTCACATTGGACGTATCCAATCCTTTTAAATTAAGAGAACTCCCTTTTGCACAACAAAACATTTCGCTCATATCTTCAACATTTTTAGTATCAAATGAGCTGAAATCCAAGTATTCAATACCTTTAGTTCCCCAAAACATACCACGCATATTATTTACTTTAGATGTGTTAAGTTTGGATAGATTAATATCCTGTAGATTCACGCCATTGAACATCATTTCCATATTTTCGGTTTCTGTTGTATCAAGATTTTCCAACCCCAAAACTTGAGGGGAAGAACCACGAGTAGAAAAGAAACGATACAAACTTTTATCAGCTTTTATTGAACCATCGATATTAAAGCTATTAATTGACTCCTCTTCGTTCCAAGGCCAAATTTCTCCTGTGTCAGATGACGTCAGATTTGGTAGTTTTCCCTCTCCGTTGGTACCAGCAGGACGAATAGTGAGTACACCATTAACGGTTCTCCATTCACAAGTTCCAATAAGCTCCCAGCCAGGTGTTGCAGTTACTGTATCAGCCTGCAATAAAACTCCATCTTCAGAAAATGCTTTAGCTGATTCTCCCTCTACTACATCAGTCTTTTGCACATCCGCTGTAGCTCCATCTCTAGCCTCAAGATCCGCTGCCTCCATTTCTTCAGTTCCAGCAGAAGCAAGTATTTGTTCATTATTTTCAACCCAAGAAGACTCATTCAAGGAATTGTCTTCTATCGCATTCTCATCCGCCCATGCAAAAGGAACCATCGCCCAAACCAGAAGAAAAGTCACAATAGAAGCGATAACACTTCTTGCTGTTATGTTCACCTTTTCTCTCCTTCTATTTAATTTAAAAGTTTCCTATTTTTCATTACCGGTTGTCGCGTCTTACCAATAGACGCACTGTCGGTTTCGTTTCGCTACATAGATGCAAAGATTTTGTTTTGTTTAATAGCCTATAGCTGAATACAAAATACTGTTCTACGTAACTACTGCGCCTATATGCGCTCTTCTAATTGCACTTCAGCCGCAATCAATGTTTTCCTTCCTTGAAGAGAGCATTTCTGCTAGTTTTCAACATTACAGCTCTCATCAAAATAGATGGAAATTGGCTTTATCCATAACACCTCTTTCCTTTTATGCCCGAATAGAAAGCCGTCTATAGAACAACAAAAGCTCCGCATCCAGCCATCCCTTACTGACCTACTGCGGAGCTCTTAAACTAAAGTCTAATTTGTTCACATTAGACACTATTTACAATAAGGAGGACATCCGCCAAGGTCACCACAACCATACGGATGCAAGAACAAGAACATCAAAAGCTCTTGAGAACAAGCATGAAAGGCAGATGCCCTCCTAGTGGCTTGTTCGCAAATAGAATATCGTCCCTGAAGCATCAAGGTATGGTTGTGGTATCTGAAATAGTAGCAAATTCTGCTAAGCAAGTTAAGAGGTAATAGCTGATGAGATATGAATACTGAACTCTCATGAAAATGCGGTATTTAACATAAGAAAATCCCGCAAGATGTCTCTCACCTTGCGGGATTGCAGGAATCAATACTTACCTATGGCGCTAAACAAAGTTCTTACTCTATGGGAACAGAAAAACTCTCTTAGTCCTCAACGCGAATGATAGAAGGATAACCCCCCACGACAACGCCATCGAGCGCCAAGATGTCTTCAACAACACTGTGTACGGCACCTTCTTCAGCAGTGTGGGTTAAGAACACCAGATCAACCGCATCGCGCGCTTTAGTACCCTTTTGGGTAACCGTCTGAACAGATACGTCATAGCGGTTAAAGATCTCAGCAGTAGCTGCCAAAACGCCCGGCTTATCAGCAACAACAAAACGGATGTAATACTTGGTCTTCAAGTCCTCAATAGGAACAATAGGCAACTCATCAGTGCAGGTGCAACCCACAATAGGCTTGATGCCAAGAGTGAGGTGACGAGCCACTTCAAGCACATCGCCCATAACAGCACTTGCAGCAGGACCAGCGCCGGCACCTTCACCAAAGAACATGGTCTCACCAACCGCGTCACCAACAACATAGATTGCGTTATAGACCCCATCAACATGAGCTAATTGATGCTCAAGCGGAATCATAGTTGGATGAACGCGAACCGCAATACCCTTCTTGGTGCGGTTAGCATGAGCAACAAGCTTGACCGCAAAGCCCATATCGCGCGCAGACTTCATATCGGTCGCAGAAATGCGGCGGATTCCCTCGCAGAAAACCTGATCCATGGTTACACGGGAATTGAACGCGATGGACGCAAGAATGGCAATCTTTGCTGCCGCGTCGAAGCCATCAACGTCAGCGGTGGGATCTGCCTCAGCAAAACCTTTCTGCTGAGCCTCGCGCAGAGCCTCATCGTAAGAGAGGCCATCCTCGCCCATGCGGGTAAGCATATAGTTGGTCGTGCCATTAACAATACCCATGATGGAAGTAATTTCGTTAGCAATTAAGCTGTGCTTGAGCGGATCAATGATGGGGATACCACCACCAACAGAAGCCTCAAAAGCAATCTCTTTGCCCATCTCTTCTGCAAGGCTCATAACTTGCTCGCCACAGGTTGCCATAACTGCCTTGTTGGCCGTTACCACGTTTTTGCCGGCAGCAAGTGCCTCCAAGATAACGTCTTTTGCAATGGTAGTGCCGCCAATGAGCTCAACGACAATATCAATCTCAGGGTTACTGATAATGGTTTTGTAATCGTCAGTGAAGAGATCCTCAACACCATGCTCTGCTGCCTGCTCAGGATTTTTGGAGCATACGGCAACAAGCTCAACATCGATGCCGTAATGGCGCTTGAAATCTGCTTGATGCTTCTTCAAAATGTCGATGCAGCCACCACCAACGGTTCCTGTACCAACGAGTCCAATCTTAATAGCCATACATGGCACCTTTCTTATATCGCGGTTTTACGAGCTGATTGCTCGTTTGGTTAATTGCCTAGTTAGCTAATTGCTTGGTTAGCTAGTCACTTAATTATGTCTTGTCGCATTCTGTATTATACGTACGAACAAGCGCGAGGGTTCTTAGTCGATGTCACACGCCATTAAATCAGCGTAGGTTTCACGACGGGTTACCAGACGTGCCTGTCCATCTTTTACAAATACAATACCAGGACGAGGCTGTCCGTTGTAGTTGCTCGACATGGAGTGGCAATACGCTCCAGTGCCAAAGACACAAATAATGTCGTCTAGATCAGGATGCTGGAGAGGCCTATCAATAGCAACCGCATCGCCACTTTCACAGTGCTTACCGCAAATAGTCACAATCTCGCTGCGAGGCTGGCCAGCTTTGTTAGCTACAACCGGCTCATAGTCTGCATGATAGAGTGCTGTGCGGATATTGTCCGACATACCACCATCAACAGCAACATACTTGCGGATACCGGGGAGAGTCTTCAAGATGCCTACGGTGTAGAGCGTAACACCGGGTGTTGCTACCATAGAACGTCCTGGCTCAGTCAAAAGGCGTGGCTCTTTGACACCATACTTTTTGCACGCGGCAACAAGCGATGAGACGGTTACCTCCGCAAACTCATCAATGGTGGCAGGCTTATCCTCTGCCGTATAGGCAATACCAAGACCACCGCCCACATCAACCTCATCGATCTCATAGTTGTACGTTTCTTTGATGCGAGAAACAAACTCCATCATGACATCAATGGCCTCGCCAAAGGAATGAAGCGCAAAAATCTGGGATCCAATATGCATGTGGAGCCCAGCGAGGTGAACGTTAGGAGCCTCAAGGGCGGTCTTAATGCACTCAAACGCAAAATCCTCACGCATGGTAAAACCAAACTTGGAATCCTCACAACCCGTGCGAATATACTCATGCGTGTCTGCCTCAACGCCAGGAGTAATACGCATGTAAATGTCTTGCTCTACTCCCAACTCCTGAGCAATAGCAGAGATACGGGCAATCTCAATACGCGAGTCAGCAACAATGCGACCAACGCCCGCTTGGATTGCTTCACGCAATTCTTGTGGCGTCTTGTTGTTGCCATGTACAATCACGCGCTCCATAGGGAAATCAACGGCTTGTGCAATAGCGAGCTCGCCGCCACCAGAGACATCCAAGCAGAGTCCCGCCTCTTGCGCCAAACGCGCAGCCGCTTTATTCAAGAATGCTTTGGATGCATACGCTACATCGGAATTGGGATAGCGTGTTCTAAATGCCTCTAAATAGGTATGCATGCGATGGGTGAGATCAGCCTCATCGTATACATATAATGCGGTGCCATATTCGTGAGCAAGCTCTACCATATCGACACCACCAATATAGAGATGGTCATCAATCACTTCAGCAGTCATAGGAAGGCACGCGCCCAACTCCATGGTGGTGCGCATATCGGGCTCTTTGGTCAAATCTGAAGCAGGAAGCGACATACGTACTTCTCCTCAATTAGTCGTCTTAAATCAGTAGTTACTTGAGAGGTTACTTGGGTGATTACTTGAGTGGTTATTTAGGCAATCACGTAAGTAGTCAACAAGTAAGTTAGCGTTAATTCTACTAGAGAGAAGCGCAATCACACCGCCACGAAATCAGGTGTTTACGAGAAGAGCGCAAAGAATCGGTCAATCAGCGTCATTTCTGGCTCTTCTTCAACAACTTGCTCTTCCTCGGGTGCCTCAATGGCATCCGTTGCCATGACAAATTGCACAAGCGTGACACCAGTATTGCGCGCATCAAGTGCGCTATGGGGCGTGAAATCAGAGGTGTCATACGCCGCTAGATACTCGTCAATTTTTTCAGCCATCTTGTCAGGGATAGTGGCTGATTCTGTTGCGAGGGTGGCACTTCCTTCTGAAAGAGCAGCAGAGCCTGATACAAGTTCTGTTGATCCGGTGCGTACCTGACCAAATGAGGTGGCTAAGGATTTACTTCCTTGTGCCAGTTGAGCCGCTGCACTCTTGAGCTTGTCAGCTTCAGCGCTTAGACGCTCAAGACCTGCTGCCACTTGTTCTGAACCAGGCAAAATCTCTGTTTGATAGGCCTGTGAAAGTTGGGAAACGCCTTGGGTATATTGCTGCAAAGCACCCATTTGCGTATTGAGGCTACCAAGACTTGCAAGAAGCGTATCAACATCAAGCCCCATTTGCTTGAGCGCTTCTTTGGTAGCAGCATCAAGCTGGCTCAGGCGTGTAGCAAGATCTGTCATGTTAGTCTGGGCATTTGCTGTTCCTGCCTCAATCTGACTACCCGCTGCAGCAAGTTGCTGAAGGTTGGTGCCAAATTCTTTCTGACCTGCAATAAGGTCTTGCATACCCTGCGCACTCTGAGCAACGCCTGCCGCATACGAATCAATGCCTGATGAGAGCTGATTTGTTGCATCAGCTATCTGATTGACACCGGTATGCACTTGTGCAATCCCCTGATCAAACGAAGCATTGCCCTCTGCAAGCTCCTTTGCGCCTGCAGCAAGTTGATCAGTCGCTTTAATTAGTTCGTCAAACTGCCCTGAAATTTCATCGCTTGAGGGAAGCGATAACCCCAATGAAAGAGGCACGGCCGCAATCTGGATACTTGGAAGCGAGAAGTTCTCCACGCGTGCCTGCAGGGATACACTCCCCTCAGAATCAGGAAGCGCCATAAAGGTTACTTGAGTATTGGAACCTGAGAGCGCAACTGACCCATCGGCACTATGAACTTCAAACGCACAATCATCAGGTAAGGTTACGGATGTTTGCAAGACATAGTTTTCGTAGAAGGATGCATCGCCTTGCTGGTTTTGCGAGGTCTCCATGGTGAGCATGAAGTCGCCTGTGGCACCCGCGAGCTCATCAGCGGACACTTCCCTGCCGTCAAGATAGTAGTGGAATGTGATGTTCCAAGGCAGCGTGATCTGAGGATTATTGCCCTGGTAAGAAAAGGTCGTTGCTTCCTGCGTGAATGTCACCGTATCGGCTGTTTGTGCAAGCGGAGCCTCAGTCGAGAGATTGTAAACCGCATCATAGGCGCCATAATCCTTGATGGTCGTAGCGCCCTCGTCCTCTACGGTAAACACGTTTACGACATAGGTTTCTTGAAGTGCGCCGGTGTGTGAGAGTTTGGCGTAGATGACCTCTTGTTTGTCCGCCGTCCCATCTTTATCAACCATACCGTATTCCTGCTGGATAGCGTCCGCACGATCGTCAGCCAAAGAGAACGTCGGAATCGCAGTCAATGTGACAGCAAGCACCAGTGCCATGAGCACACATAAGAACGTGAGCGCTTTAGGAACTGTAGGTGTTTGGGTTTGAGTATGTCGTGAGGTTTTCATATGATGCTCCCTCGTTTATTTATCTTGTTTAGGCATGCGCACATTATAGAAATTTGCATGCCAGGTAGTTTTGGCGATTGCTTTATCAAGAACCATAAAGAGCGTTGGCAAAAGCAAAAACGTATTAAGAGCCGCGATAAAGGCGCCACGCCCAATCAATGTTCCCAAACCAGCAATCACACCATTCGTTGAGATTAAACCAATGAAGACACCGCAAAGTGTCAGGATGGTCGCCGATGTCAGAATAGTTACGGATGAGTTAGTTAGTGCAGCATGCATTGCGGCACGCTTATCCATAATTCTTCGGTTATCCAGATACGACTTGGATAAGATAATGGCATAGTCCACCGTCGCACCCAGCATAATAGCGGAGATGATCAAGTAGCCAATGTATTGAATCTCGGTACCCATAAAGTATGGGATTGCCAGATTAATCCAAATGGAAATCTCAATAGTGAGCACCAAAATAAGGGGAATCAACAGAGAGCGGAACATAAAGAGCAAAACTACCGTAATTGCCAATACGCTCGCAAGCAAAATACGCATGGAATCACTTGAAACAATCTGCGACATATCATACGACGTTACGGCCGATCCCACTAAGTAGGCTTGACCAGGATAATAGCTATTGCCCACATCTCGAATTTGCTGCACAAGCCCAAAGGATTCATCGCTTTCTCCTTCAAGACTTGTCGCCACAATAATGCGCGACCAGCCTTCAGAAACAAATTGATCCTGCGCTGCCTGCGGAACAAACGCAAGCGGAATACGCTCAGATACCGTAGAGACATACGAGGTTATCGAATTAACATACGGCAGCGCCTCAAGCTCTGAAACCATGGCCTTCTCTCGACCTGGATCTCCCGTTGGCACCAAAAGCGCCCATTGTTCTTTAGCGCCAAATGTCCCATCGACCTGCTGGGTGTTGTCATAAAGCTCAGTTCCTGGCTCAACAAAACCACTGGCACCATAAACATAATTAGGACGCTGCTGCGCCAAAAATGCAGGGATCACAATCAGGCAAATGATAAGCGTGAAAGGAATAGTGAGGCGCATACACACTGTCGCAAACCCTTTGAAGGAAGGAAGCAAATAGTGATGGGATGTTTTATCAAGCACCTTTTGGCACGATAAGATAAGCACCGGCAAAATGATAAGAACGGATAAAAAGCTAAAGACAATGCCTTTGGCCAGTACAAGACCCATGTCCATACCAATAAGAAACGCCATAACACACAGTGATAAAAAGCCAAAGAAGGTAGTCGCAGCAGAAGATGCGATAACAGCACTTGCCTTAAACATTGCCTTATGGGCTGATTCAAACGGGGTAAATCCTGATGCAATAAACGATCGGTATGTATGGAGCATCACAATGCCATAATCCATGGATACCGCAAGCTGCAAAATAGCAGCGCACATTTGCGTAATGAAAGAAATCTCACCAAAAATAATATTGGTGCCTAAGTTAAAAACGATAGAAATACCAATAACACTAATAAAGAGAACTGGCTCAAACCATGCAGTAGATGTCAACAAAAGCAAGCCAATAATAACGATGACTGCCATGACCATAATGAGCTGAATCTCAGCATCTGATGACCCTTGCGCCATAGCAGTATTAACCGCCTCGCCCGCAAAGGCGACATTGGATGCGCCCTGCGCATAGGCAATATCACGGAGTTCATCAATCGTTGCTCCGCCAACAGCGGTATCAAGACCTAACTGATAGAGATAAGCATCCCCTACTTTGTATGTTTCAAGCAGCGAATCATCATACACAGCAAGGGGGACCGATGTATCAACCACAGTCCCCAGCCAAATCAGACTGGTAACCCCAGGAAGATCTTCAAACGCATCTGCAAGTTCAGCAGCCTTGACCTCATCAATGCCCTCTACCATCATACGCGCGTTAGGAACGCTCTCCCCATCAAATGCTTCATCCATAATATGGAGTGCAATCGTAGAGGGCGAATCCTCAGGTAGATAGTCAGAAAATTGGTAGTTAATCTTAACAAAAGGGATACACAGCGTGCTTGCAACTAATAAGAGCGCAGTTATTATCAGCACCGTTTTGCGATGCGTTAATACTGCCGTAAAAAATTTGTCGATGAGCTTGTGCATAGTATAGGATTATCTCACCTTTTGGAATCTAAACCTGCTCACAATCCTAAAGGAGTTGTCTGTCATGCTCAAAATTACCGTGTATGCCGTTGGCAAGTTGAAAGAAAAGTTCTGGAAAGACGCTTGCAATGAATACCTCAAACGCCTTGGTGCCTATGCCCCTACCACGGTTATCGAACTCCCAGATTCCAATAAGGCTGATGAGAGCGCACTGTTACTCCAAAAACTCGGCGAGGCGCCTGCGCACACCAAAACCATTCTTTTAGACCGCGTCGGCAAGCAGATCTCGAGCACTGACCTTGCCACCATGCTTGATGAGGATGCACTCTCAGGTATCTCACATATCAGGTTTATTATTGGAGGAAGCGATGGGGTTGACGCATCAGTACGTGCCTATGCAAATGCTTCTATTAGTTTTGGCAAAATCACCTTGCCCCATAATCTTGCACGCGTGGTGCTTTTAGAGCAGATTTATCGTGCGTGCAAAATCTCAAAAAACGAGCCCTACCACAAGTAACATGCAGCAACATGCTTGATTACGGCCAATCTGCACTTACTGACTTATTAAAAGAGTCCCGTAATAAAGCTCAGCGTATAACTTACCGGGTCGCGTTAAGATTACTGCCAGTCAGCACCTACGACAACGAGATAATCGCCCGCAAAGGAATAAACGCCATTATTTTTCTTGGTTGTTCCGGTGCCAAGCACATCAGCGATAGCTTGCGCTTTTGCTTGATCTGAAGGGTTATTGTAGATAATGATGGTTTCTTTATATTTGAAATCGTCCGCGTTGCCTGTTTCAACAATAGCGCCCAACGGTGTCAGTTTAGACGCAGCAGCAGAAGCACATCCATTGACGCCTGATCCGTTTTTAACCGCAATCTTCACACCCTGCAATGAGGTATTTCCTGAAGAACCCTCGCTGGTAAGACCGGTTTTTCCACCATCACCTGCACTAGCAGTAACAACACCTGACGCTGGGTCAACCATAGATTCTTCGGTGGGGGGCAAGCCTGCATCAACACGCTTCATCATAGCGCGCCAATCAGCTTCATCAAGGATCTCCCACCAAATATCATGCTCATAGCTTGAAGTGGTAGGGCATGCTGCCGTATATACGTCTTTCTCAACATCAATACCCATCATGGTTTGAGCAAGACCAATAATAGAAGCAACACTGAAGTCGGTTGTCACATAATTAGAGAGTGTACTAATCATGTTGGTCATAGTACCCACATCAGAAGAGACCACTTTTTTCATAATAGCAGAAAGCACCAGACGCTGATTGGCCGCACGCATAGCATCCCCATCGCCAATAGCATCATATGCATGACGAGAACGACAAAGAATTAATGCCTGATCACCATTTAAGGTTTGAGGGCCTTGATCAACATGACCACCTGCCATGGAGTCATTAATCTCCATAGCAACATCGACATCAACGCCACCCAGTGAATCAACAATAGCCTTAAATCCATCAAAGTCGATCTCAGCGTAATGATTGATATCAACACCAGCAAGATCAGATACCGCTTCAATCGCGCCAGAAGGTCCCCCGAACGCATATGCCGCATTAATTTTTTGCGTGCCATGGCCGGGGATGGTCACCTTAGTGTCACGAGGAATAGAAACCATCGTGACAGTCTTTCCTTTAGGATCAACGCGCGTCAAAATCATGGAATCTGTACGATATGAACCCCCGTATTCATCCGAAGATTCACGATCCTGTGATTTATCAACGCCAATTAACAACATATAGAAAGGATCTGATGGCGAATCGGTAACAACAAGCGAATTGAGCAAATCCTCATTAACGCCACGTTGCATATTAGATTCAAGCTCCATAATGTAGGCCCACGCAGCTCCTACGCCACCTAAAGCAAGCACGGCAACAATAATTATCGAAACCAAAGCAATCTTTTTGCGCTTTGATTTTTTCTTCTGCGCTTTAGCACGCGCGACGTATTCTTTTGTGTTGCTGTTGCGGGAATACTGCTCTGACCCGTTTGTTTGATATCCATGCGCAGAGCTTCTGTGGCCTGAAGGAGAAACAACACGACTTGAGGATTCGTGCTCTACGCGAGAATGATTGCCGTGACGCGGTGTAGAACTAGGAGATCCGTAAGCAGAACGATCAAATGATTGAGCGCCCGTATTCTTGCGTGCTGTGGCTCTTCGTGATTTATGCGCTTGTGCCGCTTCCTGCTTAGAAGCGTGTTTATGAGATCGAGTCGTAGCACGTTTAGCTGACCGGTCAGCATGCACAGAGCTGCTTGATCGGCGCGATGACTTGTTATTTCTCGTAACCATGCACCCTATCTTCTCTGATATCAAACCGTTACGCAAATAGTAAACAGCTATATGGTCTAAAAATCCTTGACTTTTTCATGTTTTAGTAAGATTCGATGAGAACGACGATAAGTGGATTCAATCTAAGCGAGCAGAACTATAAGCATTTGCCGCCAACTCAACACTATCATCAAGCGGCACTAGATCTACAATCTCATACCCACGCTGCTGGAGTGCCCACAAAATGAGTTGATCAGCAATCTCGGGATTCTTACCCAACAGCGGACCATGTAAATACGTACCAATCATGTGTTTATGAATAACACCATCGGCATGAGAGTCGTCGTTATTACCATGACCTGTCTTGGAAATAACCCTACCAAATGCCTTTTCTGTATCTGCAAGATATGTTCTGCCTGCATGATTTTCATATCCTACAACAGGATGCTGGGCAAGCGGAGAATCAAGTGCGATGTTATCAATCAAGCGATCAAAGCCAGTTCCGGCGCGCTTGGTAGTCACCCCAATAAGATCAAGACCTTCAACTACTTCATCACCCATCAACCATGTATCACCTGAAATTTGATAACCACCACAAATGGCCAGCAGTGCACCACCCTTATCCACATAAGCAGCAAGGTCGGGCTTAATTTGCATGAGGCATTCAGTTGCAAGCTTTTGTTCACGATCAGGCCCACCACCCATCATGACAATATCTGCCTGGGTAAGATCGATCGCGTCACCATACTGCACGCGCTCTATTTCTACAGGAATACCACGCCACTGCATACGCTTTACCAATACACAAATATTGCCCCCATCGCCATACAGATTAAGCAAGTCAGGATAAAGATGAACTAAACGGATAGGATGTTGATCATCAAGAGGGCGCAACGCTGGCACGGTTGATGCAGCTGATACGTCCGCATCCACCTCTTTTACTGTTGGCAATACTTGCTTTTGCACCACAAGATTAGCAGGCTGAACGGATGAGGCTGGCTCATACGTTCCGCCCGTTGGCTGGGATACCGGCGCCTTATCCGCACGCGCCATAAGCGCTTGGCGCACCGCAGGCAACGATGTGTAGTTGGCAATTGCAAACATCTGCCAATCTTGAGACATAGTAAGCGCCTCATCCACCATCTCATCAACCGAATTAATGAGTTTGGCATCAATGCCGGCATATTTTAAGCGCACCTGCAAATCATTTTTACGAATGCCGCCAGCATATACAACAACGTCGCTGTCCTGCGCAAGCTCTTCAAAGTCGCAATCCCAAATCCAGGAAATATCGTGGCCGTCCGCTTCATTGTCGTTAATAAAAAACGCTACAACCTTCTTGCCCGGCGTTTGCGTAATGATTTTCAAGTTCTGATTAAAGCCAGTTGGGTTTTTAGCCAAATTGAGAAGAAGAGGCCTGCCTTCAATGGTTAATGACTGCAATCGTCCATTTTGGGGATCAAAACAATCGAGCGCTTTTTGGAATGTTGCATCACTCACGCCTACTAAATGAGAAGCAAGATAAGCAGCCATCACGTTATAGACCATATAGGGTCCCGCTTGAGGCGCCTGTAACGCACACGTGGCAACTTCTACAGTTGACTCATTGCTCTTTTCTCCTGCTAACCCATCGCTTGTTAGCCCATCGCCTGTCTTATACGTCTTGTGCGACTTGTACGTCTTATATGACAAATCAAAGGTAAGAGGATTGCCTAGTACAATATGGTGTGCCCAATAATCAAGCGCGGGTCGCTCAAAACCGCAATTCATACAGTGGTAAGCACCCAGCTGTCCGTACTGTCGATACTCATACTCA
Organism: uncultured bacterium; assembly: GCA_905215035.1. GTDB lineage: Bacteria > Actinomycetota > Coriobacteriia > Coriobacteriales > Eggerthellaceae > Anaerotardibacter. Next base: position 13,927 of record CAJMOJ010000008.1, on the reverse strand, counting down.
AACATTCCAGAACAGAAATGGCACATCTGCGTGTCCGACACCTGGTTTTGGGCAAGATGCATATCTTCAGCAACACCAAAAGTAATCTTAGGATTATCAACACGAGCCGCTATAGTAGCGCACAAAGGGTCATCCGCATTGTATACCAATGTTGTTTGCGGGCTTTCAGTAAGAGCTTTGACAATAGCATCCTGAATACGATCAATCTCACCATAACGGTCAAGCTGATCGCGAAATAAATTGAGTAAAAGCACATACGTTGCCTGCAGCTGCGGAAGGGTACGAGCAAGCCACAGTTCATCTGACTCAAAAACACCCCAGTCAACGGGTTCTTTGGTCTGAAGCAGTGTTGTTGCAACGCCATAAGAAAGATTTGCTCCCGTTCTATTGCAAGCAATGCGCAGTCCTTGTGCTTCAAGCGCATCTGCGATCATATTAGTAATGGTGGTTTTTCCGTTAGTACCCACTACAACAACAGAGCCTTGAGTGAGCTTATAGCGCTCCTCGGCAATAATAGTAGGGTCAATTTTAAGTGCAATTTTTCCTGGCATGTTTGCTGCGGGTCTATGCGCAAGATGGCGCAATGCTTGGGTTGCAAGTCCGCTCGCAACGTGAGCGGCGTGTTGTTTGAGGCTCATACAAACCTTTCCATAGCCTTTAGATAGGTATCGTGACTGATTTCATCCATCAGCGCATCTATCAGCATTTCTATCGAATACTTATAAAAGATCTATAGAATACGCATCTACTATCTAACAAATATCTATCAGATTCCACCTTGTTATTCTGAATTTATATTGTATCGGTTTCAAAGCAAGGGTAAACTTTTGCCTAGCGATTTCACGCGATATAGCCTTATTTTGCCAAAAACTATATCGCTGAATATTTTACCTACATACCAAGCTAACAAGCCTATCTCCACGCACATTACTCAATGTTTGTGCGCCTGTGGGGATAGACGCGTGTGCAAACCGTGAGAAGAGGGGCTCATGATTACTGACCTTAAAGTCAACCCGGAAAACAAAAAGCTCTATTATGAAAAGGGCTATTGGACCGATGAGACGCTCAACGATGTTTGGTCCAAACAGGCTGCAGCTTTTGCTGATCGCGAGTATGTCGCAGACGACTTAGGCGTGCGCTTAACCTACGGAGAAGTTGACGACAAAGCGGGGCGCCTGGCTTCGTGGCTGCGCGATCACGGCATTAAAAATGGCGACGTCGTTTCTATTCAAATGGCACCCTGGGCTGAGTTTGCCATTCTCTATGTTGCTTGCTTGAAGGTTGGCGCTGTCATTCATCCTCTTCCTGTTACCTTCAATGCAGAAGATTTGGTATACGCTATGAACCTTGTTGAGAGTAAAGCATTCTTAACCTCAACGTTCCACCATAAGACCAATTTTGAGGATCAGGCACTTGCTGTCGTTGGCGATGTTCCTACTTTGATAGATGAGAACATCTGCGTACATGACAAGATGAAGCCTGCTAAAAATTGCGTTACTCTTGAACAAATCTATGCAGACTATGAACCCTATACCGGTGAAGCTGGCTCAAAATCTGACGATGTTGTCTTGATTCTTTCTACCTCAGGCACCACCGGTCGTCCTAAAGCAGTTCTCCTGTCTCATAACGCGCTTCATTTTTCTGAGACCACCTTTACTAAAGGCTTAGGCCTCACCCAAGATGATGTTATGTTTATGCCTGCCCCACTCAATCATGCAACAGGCTTTAACCATGGTCTCATTTCTCCCCTTCTTTTGGGTGGTCGCGTTGTACTGCAGCATGAATTTGATCCGGCAGAAGCAATTGACCTTATGAACAAAGAGGGTGTTACCTGGTCGATGGGAGCTACCCCTTTCATCTTTGACTTGCTCAACTGCTCCGAAGAAACTGGTCGCACTTTTGATACTTTGAAACTCTATATCTGTGGCGGGGCGCCAGTTCCTGGCTCCATGATTCAGCGCGCAGCAAAACACGGGCTTTTACTCTGCGAATGCTACGGTTCTACTGAGAGCTGTCCCCACTTGGCAGTACCTCCTAAAGATTGCCTTGAGTGGAATGGCGATTGGTCTGGTGTTGCCTTTGAGGGCATTGAAGTTAAAGTCGTTGATGAGCAAGGCAACGAAGTTCCTCATGGTGAGCAGGGTGAAGAAATTTCTCGTGGCCCTCACATGTTTAGTGGCTACTACAAGAATCCTGAAGCTACTGCAAAAGAGCTTAATGATGATGGCTGGTTCTTCTCTGGTGACTTATGTATTCAAGATGAATCAGGTCGTGTAAAAATCAATGGTCGCAAAAAAGAAATTCTTATTCGCGGCGGCATCAATATCTCTGCCAATGAAGTTGATAACAATTTGACAGGATGTCCTGGCATTGGCGCTCATGCTACCATTGGCTTGCCTGATGATCGTTTAGGTGAACGCATCTGCACCTTTATTGTAATTGACGGTGCTGAGGAGCCCACGTTAGACTCTATCGCCGACTATCTTGATTCTATTGGTGTTGCTAAACGTTTGCGCCCCGAGCATATCGAATTTATTGATGAGATCCCCATGACTGAGTCAGGAAAAGTTAAACGCCATCAATTGGCTGATGAGTTAAATCGTCGTTTACAGGAACGCGCACATAGCTAAAATAAACACATGGACTCTGACCATTCAGACTACATAGAACCATTACTTCACGACCATCACAATGCGACACCAGACGGCGCCGATGGTCGTGAATTATTTTTATCACGCCTTATTCACGCCCATCAAAGCTTTTATGACTTCTGGACACCGTGGGAATACGAAGGTCGCACCTTTGATGCCTACGGTGAATATCATAGCCATGCCGCACAATATGTACTAGTAAAACGCGCACAGCTTTGGGCTGTTGATACCCATGACTATCTTTTTATTGTTACGCGCCCGACCTATTCCTTTGCCGATCTCACCTCAGACATCACTTGGATTACCCAGCACGGAATAAAGCGGGTTGTTCCCAAAAAAGATCACATGTCGTCGTCTTTGACGCTTATTATCATTACTGATTCAGCAAGCGATGAGGTTATGCGCGCTGTTACAAAAACGCGCTTTCGCAAAAACTACCTCTTAGGTATTCACGGTTGGACTGATCTGCGATTGGCACTTATTAATCTTTCAGCCCCCGCAGGCAGCCAAGTCGTTTGTAATACTGCTGGCAAAGCCCTTCGTAAGGTTTTGAACAGCAACCTTGCCGTACACAACAACGATATCAGAAAGGATTTTGTATGAACGCAATGGTTATCCTGCTGATCGCTATTGTTGTGCTAGCCTGTGGCTATATCTTCTATGGTGGCTGGCTAGCAAAACAATGGGGTATCGACCCAAGCAGACCAACCCCTGCAAATGAGATGCATGACGGCGTGGACTACGTCCCCGCAAAGCCTTACGTCTTACTTGGCCATCACTTCTCATCTATTGCTGGAGCAGGCCCTATTAATGGACCAATTCAGGCAGCTGTCTTTGGATGGGTTCCTGTATTGCTCTGGGTTTTGATCGGTGGCATTTTCTTTGGCGCTGTACACGACTTTGGTGCCTTATTTGCTTCTCTGCGCCATAAAGGAGAAACTATCGCACGTGTTATCGCAGAAAATATTGATGACACCGCTAAAAAGCTCTTCTGTGTTTTTGCTTATCTTACCTTGGTCTTAGTTGTAGCCGCATTTGCCTCCATTGTTGCAAACACCTTTGCGACCGGCCTTGCTAACGCAACTCCTGAGTCCAATTTGGCAAACGCGCGCACTGCCATGATCTCTATGCTTTTTATCTTGGTAGCTATTATTTATGGTTTTGTAACACGAGGACGTGAGATTCCTCTTGCAGTCAACGTAATTAGCGCAATTGTCATCATTGTGGCATTGGTTGCTATTGGATACAATTTCCCCTTAGTTTCTTTGGATTACACCACCTGGATGATCTTGCTTGGTGTGTATATCTTGGTAGCTTCTGTAGCTCCTGTGTGGATCCTACTTCAGCCGCGCGATTATTTGAGTTCTTATTTACTCTATGGCATGATCGCGCTCGCTGTTATTGGTATTATCGGCGCTTCTCTTACCGGTGATGCAGCCAACTTGGCAATGCCTGCATTCACTGACTTCACTGTTACCAATATTGCAGTTGACCCTTCTGGCAATCCTATTATTAATCCTGAAACGGGAGCAGCAGTTGTTAACAAATCCGCTGCATCAGGCTTCTTGTTCCCTGCCCTTTTCATCACTATTGCATGTGGTGCCATTTCTGGCTTCCATTCTTTGGTTGCTTCAGGTACCACCTCTAAACAGCTTGATAGTGAAAAGAACGCACAACCTATCGCCTATGGCGGCATGTTGATTGAGTGCTTGCTTGCCGTAATCTCTTTGTGCGCTGTAGCGTTTGTATGGACAACATACCAAGCTGGTGGTTATGCATCACCAACTGCTGTTTTTGCAGGCGGTCTCTCTCAGATGCTTGCCTGCATTCCTGGCCTTGCTGGCGTTGAAGGAATTGCCTACACTCTGCTTATCTTGGCAGTATCTGCATTCTGCTTAACCTCCCTTGACACAGCAACCCGTTTGGCACGCTACATGTTCCAAGAACTTTGGATTCCTACCGGCCAAAATCAACACAACCTTACCGGTTGGCGCGCGATTTTGAGCAATCCTTATGTCGCTACCCTTATCACAGTTATTATTGGCGTCGGGCTTGGTATGACTGGCTACACCATCATTTGGCCACTCTTTGGTGCAGCTAATCAGCTCTTAGCTGTTCTTGCACTCCTTGCCGTTGCAGCATGGCTTGGTAATGCAGGTAAGAATAACAAGATGTTCTATATCCCTATGGTGTTTATGCTTGCCGTTACCCTCACTTCTCTCTGTATGACCATTCAACAGAAGTTTGTTTTGGTTTCAGCAGGCGGCGATATCTTTGCTGCGGCAGTACAGCTTGTTATTGCTCTATTCCTGCTCGTACTGGCAGTCATCCTCACCATCAAAGGCGCTAAAACTCTTATCAACGCCAACAAGGAGAAGAAACAGCTACAAGCATAGACAAGTATCTTGTCAAACTCTATGTATCTATTGATACCCATACGACACCCATACGTGTCTCTTGTGCCTGTATTTATACTGTCTTCTGTATTTATACTGCCTGCACTTATATGACTTCTATAAGCGCAGACCAAAAAGCCTCTTTCGACAACCGAAAGAGGCTTTTTATAGTTGAGGATCAGTGATTACCCGAATCTCTTACTAGTCAGACACATCATAGCCACGATACACCAACTGCGCCTGCACGCTCTTTTTTGCATAGGGTCGCAATCGTGCGTCGATATCGGTATACACCGCATTTACTAACTCAGTCGCATCAGGCGCAACCCCATCGGCAAGTGCTTGATCAATTTGTTCAAGACGTTCAAGCCTATGAATCCGGGTTGCCTCAATGAACCGATGCGGATCATCATAGGGCCATCCATGAGCCGGAGCAAACTGCGTCACTCGTCCACTTGACACCAATTCATCCAGTGTATCAAGAGTCGCTAAATAATCCGCAAGAACACCATCGGGATAATACACTACTGTCGGTCCTTGCTTGAATACCACATCTCCTGTGAGTATCACCTTATCTTCAGGCAGGATAATCCCAATAGAATCACGCGAATGTCCCGGCAACGAAATAATCTCAACAACAGGAGCACCTGGTTCAACACATAAAAGACCATCAGGAAGCGTCTGAGTGCGGCGCGATAGCACAGGAACAGGCGCTTGACGCAGACGTTCGAACTCCGCTTGCATTTCAGCCGTCCCCTCCGTATGATCCGAGTGATCATGCGTTTCAATAATAGCTGCAGGAACCAAGTTATACTGTGCAAGCGTTGCAAGCACGTCATAGACATGTTGACCCGATGGGCCCGGATCAACCACGTAGCAAAGTGAGGGTTGTATTGCGCTCTGTGCTGTACTCTGCACCACGCCCTGCTGTCTCACCATCGAGCGACTTACCTTTTGCTGTGGCAATGTTGAGGCAATCACATACGTATTTGTTCCCGTATAGGTCATGGGAGAAGGATTATTGGCTCGCACGCATACAAGATGATCGCTAACCCGACCACCCTCATATATGAGTGCGTCTTCTACAAAATGAAAGGATTGCTCTTCCATAGAAACAACACCTCCTTTACTTCTCATCGCCCTTATCTTGGATCTTGGCCCCTTTAGCTTATCTTGAACCCTTGCTTTGTCTTGTCTCCTTATTTGGATTCCTCATGTACGGTTTACTCAAAGAAAGACTCTATTCTCCACGCGATACGCCGTTTTCGTACCATGCCAAAAAATGAACATCATCTATGGTTTGACGTGCAAACATCATCTTTCCCGGGAAGGGACCAGGATTGCTTACAAATGAAGCTGCCGACTGGGCGCTTGCTAATCGCGTTAAGTTATAGACTGTCGGCGGCACAATCTTCCAAGCATCAGCGTCAGCTTCACGCATAGCATAGGCAGGTGTAACCCAATCAGCAACTGTTGCTTCAGTAGTGCGATCGTCAGGCGTTTGTCCTTCAGGAAGTAGCGCAGCAAAGAAGAACGTATCAAAACGTTTTGACACATGAGGCGGAGTGCAAATATTAGACACAAGTCCAATAAGGTCGGTACGAATCACCAACTCCATCTCAATTAAAAACTCAGCAAACGACAACTCATGGCGTACAAGCGCCTCGCGCGCATCACTCCACTCTTGTCCACTTAAGTCATTAGTGGTTGTGGTTTCGTTGGGGCCTGCCAGCAACACACCGCACTCTTCAAATACTTCACGTACCGCTGCAACAACAATCTGGCGTGCCTGTTGCTCAGTGCATCTCATCTTTTTGGCCCACTCAGCGGGCGTGGGTCCTGCCCACGGAAGTCCCGGGTTATCATCACGCGGATCAACACGACCACCAGGGAACACTACTGCATCAGGAACAAAGTCCATCGACTTAGCACGACGCAACATAAATACTTCGACATTTTGTTGGGTAGGAAAATCAGGTGGGAAAATCCCATCATCGATGCGATAAGGTGTATCACCTGGCACAGAATCACGCAGCAGCATAACTGTTGAAGCCAATTTAGGCACAACAGGTTCTTGCGGCAAAGGCGCGTCCCATTCCACCGCAAAAGTCTCACGATCGCGATCTGTTACCGGATGAACTTCGAGCCATCCTTCCCCAAAACTACTCCTCATATCATCCCCCTTGTAATTCTTATCACGCTTGCGCACAAGCCTATGCACAACGGGCTTAGCTTATATCATGATGTCTCAAATCATACCGTAAAAGCATCCGCAATAGTTTTTACGTGCATATCCTTGTTATCCTCTTGATTCCTCGTGGTAATAACTCCTCCTAGCAATGATAGGGCGAGCATAGTCTTTGGATACAAAAAAGGAGTCCCCTCCTTACTAGGAAAGGGACTCCTGATACAGGCTTTTGTTAAATAAGCTCGTAGTTGTTTTTCACGCTGAGTAAACGCGACTTCTAAACTCAATATACGTTTAGAGCGTCATACCTAACAACCAGCCGTCACGAACAGCCTCTAAGCAACGCTTGTACTCATACTTGTCGTCAGGACGCTTATTTAATGCGTTGCCAATGATGTGGAGGTGATCGTTGTCCATAACACCCTTCATCTCTTCCCAGAGCTTGGTGTTATCAGTTACAGGCAAAGACAAGATAACGGTATCAACAGGGATGTTGCTCTTCTCACCGGTTTCAAGATTCTCAACCATAATGCCGTCTTTAGAAACAGCTTTGAGCTTGGTAGAAGTCAAAATCTTAACGCCACCCTCTTTGATGACACGGATTTCGACCTTCTTGTCGATAATACCAATTTCAGAACCAGCAGACTTGGACTCTTCAATAACGGTAATATCGCGGCCTTCCATCATTGCATGTGCGCACTCAAGACCAGCGAAGCCACCACCAATGATAGCAACGCGCTTCTTAACCAAGAGATGGAGACCAAGACCCCAACGCATAAGTCCAACAGGAGCGCCAAGAACGCTCATGCCGAATGCAGAAAGACCCCACATGAAGCCCTTACCTGGGGTGCCGTGACCCTCAACGAGCTCCTTCAAAGCAGTTGAAGAAACAACGTTCTTGCCATTGATTCCAGGAACATCTGGCTCAACAGCCTCAGGACCGACAGCAAGGATAACCTCGTCAGCACCAAAGTCACGGATATACTCAGGAGTTGCAACGATGTTGCAACGAACGTCAATACCAAGACGATCAATCTCGTTGTTGTACCAATCAACTAAGTACTCGAGTTCTGGGTTCAAAACCTGAGCCATGTTGATCAAGCCGCAAGGCTTGGATTTCTTATCAACAACGGTAACGTGCTTATAACCACGCTGAATCAAAGTACGAGCGCACTCAAGACCAGAAACACCAGCACCAACAATGAGGATCTTCTTCTCAGGATCATCAGTTGGCTTGTTCTCAGGCAGACCATACTCATTGAAGAATACGTTAGCGTTTACAGAACACTTGCAAGGCTTACCAACAAAGATGTTGTCTAAGCAACGAGAGCAAACGATGCAAGGACGAACCTGCTCTGGATGACCCTCACGTACCTTAGATACAATGTCTGGCTCAGCAATCCAGTGACGAGCCATACCAACCATGTCGCCATAGCCCTCAGTAATAACCTTCTCGCATACATCAAGGTGGTTAATACGAGTACCAGGGAAGCAAGGGAGTGTGGTGAGAGCCTTAGCAGCCTTAGAGAGACCAATAAATTCGCCCTCAGGAACAAACTGATTTGCAACAGGAACGGGAGCCTCATGGAAACCAGCCTGGATTGACCAGCAGTCGATGCCATGAGCTTCAACGATCTTCATAACTTCTTCGAGATCCTCAACACGCTGACCGCCTGGCATAAGGTCATCAGCAGAGTAACGAATCATGATTGGCATATCATCACCGCAGGTCTTGTGAATCTCATCGATAACTTCACAAAGCAAACGGCAACGATTCTCGGTAGATCCACCATACTCGTCAGTACGATGATTGGAGTATTTAGAAATAAAGCGCATCATCATGTAGCCAATACCAGCATGAATCTCGATGATGTCGATGTCTGCTTCCTTGCAGCGACGAGCAGCTTCACCATATTGCTTAACCAAAATAGCAATTTCTTCTTTGGTGAACTCACGCTCTGGCATACCAACGAAGGGGCCAGAAACAACCTCTTTGGAAGGAGCGTATGACATAAGCTCATCCTCAGAAGTTGCACGCCACTCGTAGCAAAGCTGAAGCTGAGCTGCGAGCTTAGAACCATGCTTGTGAACTACCTCAGCACATTTCTTGAGACCAGGAATAAACTCGTCATCCCATGCTCCAATAGCGCCGGTTGTAGTTGGATACTTAGGCTTGGTGTTGAAGATGTCGCATACATAGACAGAGCCGATCTCAATGAGTGCTGCACCACCCTTAGCGCGCTGCTCATAGAAATCAAGAAGATCCTCACCAATGTGATTGTGGTCTGCCTTCTCAATGGTCATAGGCAACATAACCATTTTATTAGGCAGTTCGACGTTGCCGATCTGAGCCGGCTTCAATAAAGCGTCGTACTTCACGTTTGCCCCTTTCTTTTTAAGAACATGTGTGAACTTGTGCTCGTACTTTTGGGAGGGAATCCCACCTTATAGACATCACCGAAATGGAACATTTTGCATGGCAAAAGGTTCTTGCATTACACATGTCCCTTAGCTTTGCCAAGAACAAATCTTGAATGCCCCTCAACGGTGATGGCCAAAGATGACCACTCCTGTGCATTGAACCATTGTAGACCACCTATAGGTAAATACCCCCGTCATTGTGGGTCTGTGAAATGTTTTTTCATGTGAATTGGTCTCTGTTTTATAGGAAGGACAATATAATTTTAATTTTTTTAGACACTTTCTAATTTTTGCGCAAAACTTGTTCAATTGCGGTACTCTATAGCAAAGCAATATTTTGTGGAGTTTCTTTTGCGAGACTTCTACAGAAATTGCAGCAATGCGAGCACGCTTGCTTACTTCTTAAGAAGTTTTTCTCTCTTGTAAGGTTTGTCCGCTCGCTATAAACGAATACATTGCAATGATGGGGTGTGATAAGTATGGCTACACTTTCAACGAAACTGCTTATTGCTGATGCCCTTGTCGAGCTGTGCGAAACTGAAAAGCTCAAAAAAATTTCTGTTTCTGACATCATTGAAATGACAGGAAAAAATAGAAAAACGTTCTATTACCACTTTGAGGATAAAGAATCCCTTATTATTTGGAAGTTTCGCTACGACCTAGGACAAGAACTCCTTGCAACATTTCCCTCTGATATTTTGATTTATGAAGACCCCATTGTAAAAAGTAACGAAGATTACAAAGACTTCCCCTACTACATCACTCAAAAATCAGGAGTACGAAGTCTTGACCATTCAGCTTTTTTTGATGCTTATGCGCGCGTGTTGCATCGTCATCGCGCCTTTTATTCGCAGGCTTTTTTGGAAACAGGTCCGCACTCTTTGCGTGACTATCTTTACAATTTATATCTTCCAGCACTTAAAGAAGATATCCATATTGTGCTTGCAAACCGCTATTTACCAGAAGAAAATATTAACTTTTTAGCAGAGTTTTACACATGCGCCTTTATTTACTACTTCATTAGACGTTACGATCAGCCTAATAGCCATCATGCCCCATCGCACGCAGGCCCTTTTGCAAACATTATCCACTCATCAATGGAGTCAGAAATTAAAGAAGCGCAGCTACGTCGTAATCTGTAGTCTGTTAATCACCCTATTAATCGTGCGTATATTTATTCATGATCAAGGGAGCCGCAATATAGACCATAATCTGATCGGTCCCTTCAGCAATTTGATTGCCACGACAGTCTTCCCAAATACGCGCCGCACGAGCCGATTCAGTATAACCCTGTCCACCCAAAATCTGCATAGCATTTGACGCAACTTCAGTTGCTGTTTTAGGAATATAGCGTTTCATGAGCGCCACACTTAATCGCTTGTCCGCCCGATCGTTTTTGATATCCCATGCAGCCTTGTAGAGCATAGACCGCATAGTAGTCAAACTGATTTCCATATCAGTAAGCATCTGTTCAATCTGCTGAAATTGTGCGATGGGTTTACCGAATGCCTTACGCTTTTTTGCATACGCTGTCGCGTCTTCCATTGCCGCCTGCGCCATACCTAAGCATGACGCACAGGTAAACACGCGACCACATTCAAGCAATTGGAAAAGTTGCTTGAAACCACCATTATTACCGCGAAGACGCCACTCTGGTCGCAGTACAACATCCTCAAAAGAAAGAGATGCAAAAGGCACCATCGACTGCCCCATTTTATCGATGGGAATAGCACGAATTCCTAACAGATTGGAGGGAATCAACCAGAAAGTGAGCGGTGGATATTTTGAAGGCTCCTTTTGATCTTGATCAATTGCAGCAACTAAAATAGAGGGAGCGTACTCGCCATTATTAACATACGTTTTTTGACCATTGAGATACAACACCCCATCACGCGTTTGGACATTCGTAGTCATCGACATAGAATCCGATCCCGCATCAGGTTCTGACACCCCAAGAGAAAACATTAAGCGTCCCGTTGAACGATAGTCCTCAATGACACGATGAAAGACAGCCTCATCGGCAAAACCACCCATAATCTGAATATTGAATAGCTCATTTTGGAACGGCAATGTCGCACCAGCACATCGCGAAAGCTCTTCTAAAATCAGTGTCTGAGTCATAATGGAATGACGCAGCTCATGCTCATCTGATAGGTTATCAAAACTGAAATAAAGTTCGGCAAATTCCTTTACCACATGATCAGGAAGACCTTGATCACGACACCATTGCGCCACATTTTCAGGTGTAAAGGTTGACTCACCAAATACCCTGAATGCCTTAACCATTTCTGATTGCTGTTTGTCGAGACCAAAGTCCATAAAGAATGCTTCCTGCTGTCGATTGTCAAACTATCATCAAACTATCAATAACTAAAAAAGGGAAGACGCATATCTCTCTGCGCCTTCCCTTCATAATTACCATACGTGTGAATTAGTCTTTTAGACTATTTCTCCCAAAGGCAAGGAGCTTCACCGCGGAGCTGACGCTCTGACTTGTAGATAGTATCTGGGATTGGATCACCATGATAGATACCTACGCCACCCTCATCCTCAATGCGAGCAATTTCAGCATCACTATAACCATAGCGCTGCATGATCTCTTTAGTGTGGTATCCGATTGGCTTAGAAAGAATTACAGGAGGATCGCCTGCAGACTCAAAACGCAATGGAGTCATTGGAAGAGCATGCTTGCCAAACTCATCGTACTCAACATAACGAAGAGCGTCGTTAACGAATGCTTCTTCGTCTTTAATGATGTCGGTGTAACGGAAGAGTTTCTGAGCAGGAACTTGGTTCTCACGGAAGATCTCTAACCAATACTCAACATCATGCTTAGCAAATGCTTCTTCGAGCCATTGAATAACTTCAACATTTTTGCCAGAAGCCTTCAAGTGTGGAAGGTCTTTGGTGTCAGGATTGTCGATCTGATCCTCACGCTCAAACAGACCCATCATCATTGCATAGTACTTGTCGTACTGAGGCATGCAGATGTAGATCCACTTGTCATCAGAAGTACGATAGGTGTTGTTGAATGGGTTAGGAACATTCTTACGAGATTTAGGATAGTCAGCACCGAACTGCTGAGCACAAATTCCAATGTCACCAGCAAAAATAGCTGCATGATAAAGATTGGTTACAACCTTCTCACCAACACCGGTACGGGTACGGTTGAAGAGTGCTGCACAAATACCACCAGCGAGCATGCAAGCAGCATTGTTGTCACCAAATGCCTGAGGAGCGATTGCAGGAGACTCGCCATCCTCACGGAAAACGTTTGCAACGCCACCACGAGCAGCCCAGCAAACAGCATCATAACCAGGAGAATTCTTCTCTGGACCGAACTCGCCATAACCACGCATCTGAGCCCAAATCAAAGTTGGGAACTCTTCGTGAAGGGTTTCCCAGTCAAGACCGAGCTTTTTCAAAGCGTTGTCACGCAAGTTAACAACAAAAACGTCAGCGTCAGCCAAGAGCTTCTTCATGAAAGCCATGCCGTCTGGGTTCTTGAGGTTAATAGAAACAAGGTCTTTGTTGGTGTTGTTGAGGTCAAACGTAGGATCCTCAAACTCATTTTTCTCACAACCAAAGCCAGGACCTTGAGTACGCTGAGCATCACCATGAAGGGGCTCAGTCTTGATAACGGTAGCGCCCATCTCGGAAAGATTACGAACAGCTGCAGGTGCTGCTACCCATTCGCAAAGCTCTACGATTTTAACGCCAGCAAGTGGTCCGTAGCCTTGAAGCTTATCTGTAGTTGTCATACAGATATTCTCCTTTCATTGCCAATACCTATGAGGGGTAAATGAAACATCCTTAAGAACATTAATAAGAACATCATGCTCAGAACAATTTTCATGTACCGTACCAGTATCTAAGAGATACCCTCCTGCGTGCATGGTCAGTACCGCTGAATTGTCCAATTTTGAATGTAACCGATAACGATTTTCCTGTGAACGGAAAATCAAATCAAGCTTTTTTTGCCCACAATTCGCTTTTCGTTGCATTTTGCGATGGTACAGATCTCAAACCTACCCACTAGTCCTCAATAATTCTATAGAGATGGCTATACGTAGACAGCTATGCGTACAGAACATATAAGGCGAACACTTGTCATAAGGCGAACACTTGTTTCCCTTATGCTCTTCCGCGCAGGCATCGCCCCTCGGATGCCGAGGGGCGATGCCATTCTTTCCTCCTCGCTTGGCTTGCTGCCGGCTTACTGTTTTAGACTTTTCTCGCTACCTTCCTGGTGGCTATGCAACTCAGACTCT
>CAJMOJ010000007.1 GCA_905215035.1 uncultured bacterium | reverse complement strand
CGATAGAGCAAAAGGAGTCATGCAGCAATGTGTGGCTCCTTTTGTGTTGGCGTATTCTTCTTGTATGTATTTAAATCGCGAGTACGCTTTACCTACAGATACTCTTTTGCTCCTCCTTGCAACCGTGCTACAATCGAAACCGATCTTATTCGCTTCAGCGGGGCCTTTGGCAAGCGCCGCTTAGAGTTAGGAAAGTTGGATGAAGAACTAGCGATGCCCTTATCTAGGGCGCCCCACTACGACCGTAATAATCTCTATGGTCGCGTGTTCTTGGGTGCTGCATCGCTTTATGTTTAGCTTCTCATCCCCTCTTTGTATCTCGTTGTTTTCTTGCTGCTTTTGCTAGATTTTCCTTGCTAATTCATCGAGATATTGGCTTCACCCTAAAATCATCACGCGATCTCCCTTTTAGAAAAGCGAGGTATGCACCATGCAATTACAACTCACCAACATTACTTACACCTACCCCGAGACAACTTCTCCAGCGTTTGACCCTATCACGGCAACTTTCCCGCAAGGCTGGACAGGTATCATAGGCGACAATGGTTGCGGTAAAACCACCTTAGCCTCTCTAGCTGCTCGCCTCATTACGCCCGATTCTGGTAACATTTCGCCTGATCTTTTTTCGGTTTACTGCCCACAAGATAGCGCAATTGCTCCTGACAATCTCTTTGATCTTGCCTACGATTGGAGCAAAGATGGACGGTTAGTCAAAGAAACACTCGCTCTAGAAGACGATTGGTTCTGGCGTTTTGACACCCTCTCTGGCGGTCAACAAAAACGCATCCAGATTGCTTGTGCTCTCTATGCCAGACCTGATGTCCTTATTATGGATGAGCCCACCAACAATCTCGATGCAAGCACGAAGAAATCGATTCAAAGTGCGCTTACCCACTATCACGGTATTGGGCTTTTGATCTCGCATGATCGCACACTTTTGGACTCGCTTGTAGAGCAAAGTCTCATTTTTGAGGATGGTTGCGCACGCCTACGTCCCGGAGGTTACACAAAGGCGCATGCGCAAGTGGAGCAAGATCGTACTCGGACGCACAAAGAACGCTCTGATGCAGCTCGAGAAATCAAGCGTCTCAAAAAGGAGGCAGACCGCAGGCGGGAAGATGCTGCGCGTCAAAAAGGAAAGCGCAGTCGAGCAAACCTTGATAAAAAGGATAGCGATGGGCGCGAACGCATTGGGCGCGCTATTGTGTCAGGAAAAGACGGTGTTGCCGGAAAACTTTCAGCAACCATGGATAGACGACTCAATCGCGCACAAACTCAACTCAAATCGCATACGGTCTCCAAACGCTATACCCCATCGCTTGAAAACTTTGGAAGTGTTGCCCGTAGTAAGACGATCGTTCACCTCGCTAAAGGCCAACTTCATGCAGATGACTTCAGCCTTACGATTCCTGATCTTTGGATTTCACCCACTGATCACATTGCTCTTACGGGCCAAAATGGAACAGGAAAAAGTCTTTTGGTAAAGGAGCTTCTAGCTAACCTCCCCGACTCAATTATCGTTTCCTATCTCCCCCAAGAAGTGAATGACGCCATGCGTATGCGGACGCTTACAGAAATTCGTTCGTACGATCAAACACGTCGTGGTCGCGTGTTGTCTCTTGTGGCAAAACTCAACTCTGATCCTGACCGCATTTTAGAAGGCAATGATATTAGTCCCGGTGAATTACGTAAGCTTCTTTTGAGCATGCAGCTTACGCAAGATCCACACCTACTCATCCTTGATGAGCCCACTAATCATCTAGATGTAGGTTCTATCAGTGCCCTACAAGATCTTCTTGTCAGCTTTCCCGGTGCTGTTCTTGTTGTATCGCACGATGAAGCATTGACACAAGCAGTCGGTACTATTCATTGGGAAACTCATCAAGATGCCGATGGGTGTGCCAAGAACTGCTACCTTAGCCTATCTTCTCTTCCTTCTTCATATTGATGTACTCCACTAACTCCCCACGCTTGTGAATGCCAACCTTGTCATAAATATGACGGATATGCGTATTGACGGTGTGGGGAGAAATCACCAATTTAGAAGCAATGCTATTAACCGTATTGCCGCGTGCAATGAACTTTAAAATTTCTCCCTCACGCTCTGAAAGCTTAAACTCAGCAATAATCTGGTTGCAGATAGTATCAATTTCTGCAGGAGCTACTGGGGCTGTCGTAAGCGCGACAAAACGCGATTCGCAGCGCACAACTGGAACAAGAACAAAAGCAAGCACGCAAATAAAGAGTAGGGTAGTAGGATCAACCGCAATAACAGCCAAATCGGGGAACGTCTCGTAGAAAAGTCCAATGCAGTTACCAATCGCAATGCCAATACGGATTGAGGCAACCGACAAAGCAAGCGCAAGCGCCGGAGCGAAGAAGCCTCGCTGCATCAACGTTCCAAAATACATCAGCAGAGAGACTTCTAATAAAGAAGCGATACTTAATCCGACAACAAACGAGAGCGGCTCCAAAATAGAACCTGCCAAAAAGATAGATAACCCCACAATAGCAAATACTAAAAAGTAAGGGAAAAGCTTAAACATAGAAGCTTGTATTTTGAGAGCAACACTCAATCCTGATACTAACAAAATTAAGAGAGCTCCCACTATTACGCCCGTAACAAAGATGTATTCACCCATCGCAAAATGTTCCCAAGGAACAATAGCAACAAGATAGTAAGAAGCAATTCCGGTAAAACAACCAACACTGCATACCGCAAAAACGCTCGTAAGTGCCGGCTTTACCGTATCGCGCGGCAAGAGAACGGGATACGTTTGTGAAAGCGCTGACTTTTGCGCGTACAAGAAAAATGCTGAGACCGCAATTAAAAACAGAATATAGATAGGCATAAAACCCGCAGGAATAATAAGCGCAATTAACATAGTAACGAGAACTGTTACACCAAATACAACACCAATATGAATTACCGAAAACTTTGCACGTGCTTGCGTCAAAGTTTCACCCCAAAGGATCCACATGAGTCCTTCAAAACCGCCCGTAATAAAACTCAACAAATAAATCAAAGCAGAGTCTAAAATAAGCGGCGCTCCATACAGTAATAACGCTGTAGTAAGCATTAAGCAAATAGCCGTTGATCTAATGGCCCAAGGATAATCTGAAAGATGCTTCTTACGTCCAAGATAAAAAGAAACACCAATCATAACTAATGCAGTACCAGCCAAATTAAAGAGCCATGACGTAGTAATGTTAGCTGCAAGAAGATCTGTTTTAAAAAAGCTGCAAGGATTAAACCACATTACATAGTGGTATGCCATCAAAAGCGAAAACCCTAGATACTTTAAGGCTGGATTAAGCGTCATAAGCTTATCGGTGACTGATTGCTTGACATCAGTTTTTAGTGAATCTGTCTCTGATGCCCCATCAGAATCAAAGGTTGATTCGCTTTTCAGAGTGTCGTCAAGAGCGTTTTGCATTTCTTGCATAAGATCAACCTCTTTTATCACCAATTGTTATCACTTAGTGCAACCACTGAACATTGGCCAGATATGGTACTTCACATAGTATCAGCATACTAAACATCAGGTCAGATGCATCATTACTTTTTAAGTATGTCGTTACTCACCAAGAATAAATCCCTCCCTACTTTGCTTGCACCTTCATAATCATTACCCCTTTGCGATGTAAACGTGAACGTGTTCACGCACGATAGGCACATCGGTTCTATCTACTTCAGAAACAAGCTCGATCGAACAACATCATCGAACAAACGTAAGCAGAGGAACCAAAGAGGAGTACTCGTGAGAGTAGCTAAGGAAGAAAGGGAACAACATGTCATTACTAGCTAAGAGCAAAGGCGAGGTGACATATCGCGACATCTCGTCACTCCACAAGTGGGCGCTCGTAATTTTGATTTCGATGGGATCATCAATTATCTATGCGCCAATGTATCTGAAAAACGTTTTTTACGATCCGCTCATGCAAGCACTTGGTTGCACCAATGCCGATCTGGGACTTATGGTTTCGGCGTACGGCTTGGCAGCAATGATCTGTTACCTACCTTCGGGTATCGTTGCTGACAAGTTTCGCATGCGTACGTTAGCAACCGTCGGATTCTTAACCACCGCTGTTCTAGTTTTTGTATACGCAACCTTGCCTTCAGTTGAAGTTTGCTTTGCCTTATTTGTAGCGATGGGCGTAACGTCAATTCTCATTTGGTGGGGCACTCGCTTTAAAGTCGTACGCCTTTGCTGTGAAGAAGACGAATACGCATCTAAAATTGGTATTTCTTACTCCATCTATGGCGTAACCGGATTGGTTATTGGTCTTATCAACGCTGGCATTATTGCTTCTATTGCTAATACTGCAATCGGCGTACAGGTAATGTTGGTGTTCTTAGCTGTCACCATTGCTGTTCTTGGTATTATCGCATTCTTCTTGATCCCTGACTTCAAAGGCGAGATTAACAAAAACGCTAAACTCTTTAGTCTTACTGAGGCTATCGAAGCAATTAAGCACCCTGGCGTTATGTGGGCCTGCATCGCTTACTTCTGCGTGTACGCAGTATATCAGGGCGCAACCTATACAACTCCTTACTTAACCCAGTGCTTCGATGCTGACGGAAACCTCGTTAATGTTGTCGGCCTCATTCGCACCTATGGTATTGGTTTGCTGGCTGGTCCTATTGTTGGCTACATTGCAACTAAAATTAAAAGCCCTTCTAAGACAATCATTGGCGGCTTCATTCTCTCAGTAGCAGTTTTGGTCGCATTTATCCTCTATCCTCATGGAGCCGAGGGTGCAATGATCGCATCTATCTTAGTTGTAATCTTTGGATTCACTACCTACGGCGCATTCTCAATCGGTTCCTCACCGCTCTCTGAGGTCAAGATCCCTATGCGAATCTTTGGTACCGCTGCTGGTTTGCTCTCCGTAATCGGATTCTTACCAGACGTATTCATCCACACCTGGTATGGCTCCATGATTGACGCTCAGGGTACGGCAGCATTTACGGGAATCTTCGGGTTTGAAATTCTCTTCGCAGTAGTCGGCGCAGCAAGTTTGTTTATGCTTCTTCGCTCCATCAAAAAACATCGCAATGAAATTGTTGAGGACGAAGTGGCAGCAGAAATTGCAGCTGATATTCAAGCAGCAGAGACCCAGCCTGCAACTGCCTAACACGCGACCCCTTAATCACCGCAACCATACGTTACACACCTCGTAACTACTACTCTCTTTATAAAGGCCGGTGCTTCCTACCAAAACAGGAATCACCCCACCAAAGAAGGAGAATCTTGTGAATAAGCTTGATGTATTAGCCCGCATCAACCCTCAGATGAAAGCAGTTCTTGCTAAAGAGGATTCTCTTGCTGGCGACGCTAACGACACATCAGTGGGATTTGATACCATGCGCGAAAACTACGTGCTCGGTCGCTCCTTCTGGGTTGAAGGCGGACCTGTCATGAAACTCACGTTTGATGAAACACTCGAAGGTCCTCACGGATCACTAACCGTTCGCTTCTACTATCCAACAGAGGATGCGGTTGCTGGCAAAGAGACCACTGAAGCCAAAACCCCTTGCATCGTATATGTACATGGTGGCGGATTTGTCTTAGGCAACCTTGATACTCATGATCGTATCTGCCGCATTCTCGCCCACAACACAGGCGCTATTATCGTGGCTGTTGATTATCATCTCTCCCCTGAAGCTAAATTCCCTTCAGCGGTTGAAGAGGTCGCCTTTGTAGCTCGCTACCTTCACGATGAGGGTGCACGCTATGGCATTGACACCGAACGCTTGGGATTTGCAGGAGATTCGGGCGGAGCACATCTGAACTTGGCCGCAACGTTTTACTTACGTGACACAACCAGCTCTATCGACTACATCAAATGCTTACTTTTGTATTACGGCTGGTTTGGACTCCAAGATTCGTCTTCAATGCGTTTGCTCGGAGGTCCTTGGGATGGTTTGGCAGAAGCAGATTGGTTGTTCTATCAACAGCTCTACGCGCATGATCTTGAGGAGTTAAAAACCTCTCCTTATGCAAACTTGTTCTTAAACGATATGACCCATGACATGCCTGCTTGCTACATTGCAGCTGCAGAATACGATCCACTCAAAGATGACTCGATCACTCTTGCAGCTATTTGCGATCAGTATGCCGTTCCTTATCGCTTTGAACTCTTTGAAGGGGTAATTCACGCATTTTTGCATTACACCAAAGCACTTGATGCAGCAAATGACGCACTCGAGCATAGTGCCACCTTCTTTAAACAGCAGGTCGGTATCACAGAACCTGGACTTCAGTAGTCCACCTATAAACACGGTAACACGCTTACATTACGTAAGCTGACACATCGCCCGGTACGACTTTCCTTGCTAAGTGCGCACCGGGCATAAGAGGAAAATTTGTTGTCGATATCATTCGACAACGCTCCAAAGGAGGAAGTAACAATGGATTTCAAATTAAGTGATGATCAGGAACTTATCGTTCAGGCCTATCGCGACTATATGGAAAGCGAGCCATGGGAGCAGTACTTTTTAGAGTGCGACCAAAAGCATGAGTATCCCTTACGCTGGGTTAAAGGTCTTTGCGATTTAGGCTTTGACCAGATCATGCTTCCTGAAGAGTACGGTGGAGCCGGCCTCGAGCAGCCCATGGTAACCCTTATGGCAGTGTATGAGGTTTTAGGTCAGTACGGCGGCCCAACCTATGTTCTTTATCAGCTCCCTGGTTTTGAGACCATTATTCGCGAAGGAACCCCGGAGCAGATTGATGCAGTATTGGCATATCTTGGCACCGGCGAGCAAATCTGGAACTCCGCTTGCACCGAGCCAGGCGCTGGCTCTGATGTTTCTTCATTGACCACCAACTACAAGCGCCGTGACGGCAAGATTTACCTGAATGGAACCAAGACCTTTATCACCTCCTCCAAGGGCGTTAAATGGCTGGTAATCATGGCAAAAAATGCTGATGATCCAACAATCTTCACCGAGTTCATGGTAGACATGAGCAAGCCTGGCATCGAACTTGGCCCTCTGGATAAACTTGGTCTTCGCATGGATAGCTGCTGCGAGGTATACCTCAACGATGTTGAGCTTGATGAGTCTGACATCTTTGGTACCGAAGGTAACGGATTTAATCGTGGCGTAAGTGACTTTAACTTTGAGCGCTGGCTGGTAGGCGCTTGTGATTACGGCAATGCAATCTGCGCATACGAAGATGCACTCCGCCACGCAAACACCCGCGAGGCATTTGGCAAGACCATCGGTCGCTTCCAGCTCAATCAGCTCAAGATTACTGAAATGACCATCCGCCTTGATGCGATGAGAAACATGCTCTACGAAGCAGCTTGGAAAGCAGATACCAACGGTGGCGAGCTTGATCCAGGCGAGGCTGCAATGTGCAAGTACTACTGCGCTAACGCAGCATTCAAGGTTGTCGACGATGCAATGCAGATCATGGGCGGCATCTCAGTCGCAAGTGAGCATCGCATCAACCGCTTCTGGCGTGACCTTCGTGTTGATCGTGTTTCTGGTGGCACTGACGAGATGATGATTCTCACCACTGCTAAAAACGCACTCAAGAAGTATCGCTAGGCCTTACCACAAGACTGCTACAACGAGTGGCCTTAAAACCACTAAGGCCACTCGGTATCAACAAGGAGGAAGTAATCATGGCAATCCCAACCGAAAAACCCAGCTTTGGCGTTTTGGATGATGTAAAAATTGTTTTTGCTGCTATGGAAGAAGCAGTACCCCGTGCATGCAATATCATGGCTGACTGGGGCGCTGACGTAACCTGGCTCGAGAATACCGGCTATGGCGATACCGTACGCGACGCTAAAAATGCTGCTCAAGCTGAACGCCGCAACTGCCGCTCCGTTGCGCTTAATCAATTCACTCCTGAGGGCAAAGAGGTTCTCTTAAAGATGCTCAAAGATACTGATATTTTCTTTGAGTCTTCCAAGGGTGGCACCTGGGCTCGCAAAGGTATCACTGATGAAGATCTTTGGGAGGCAAATCCCAAGCTTGTTATTGTTCATTGCTCTGGTTTTGGTGCTTACGGTGATCCAAACCGAGTAAAGCGCCCAGCCTACGATGGAACGGTAGGTCCTTACGCTGGCTTCACCTGCCAAAACGGTACTCCTGAGCAACCAATGATCACCATGCCCTATTCAGGAGACTACATCAATAGCTATCTCTTAATTGCAGCTACCTTGGCAGCCCTTCATAAAGTTGAGCGCACCGGTCAAGGCGAGAGCATTGACTGGGCAATGTATGAAGGCATCATGTATATGAGCCAGTACTATTTGGTCGATTACTTAAACGATGGCGTCAAGTGGCCTCGTGCTGGTGCTCGTAATCAAAACCTCTGCGGCATTGGTGTTTATCAATGTGCCGATGGGTTTATTGCCCTTAACCTCTTTGGTATTCGTCAAAATAAATGGATGCTTGAAACCCTTGGTATGGGTGATGTATGGGGAACTCCTGAAGTACCCGACGACACTGCTTCACTTTGGCTCTCCATGTCAATCGCACCTGAGTTTGAGCGTCGCTTAGAAGCATGGCTTTTGGAGCGCACTAAGCTCGAGCTTGAAGATGTTCTTGCCGAACAAGGCATTGCTGCCCAAAGCGTTTACGAGTTTGAGGATATGGTTGCCGACGAGCATATGAAGTTGCGTGGCAACTTCATTGAGTGGGAAACCAAAGATGGCGAAACCTTCAAAGGACTCTCCCCTATGCCTCGCTTCGAGCAGACTCCCGGTCAGGTATGGCGTCCTATGCCTTCACAGGGCGGCGACACTATTGATGTGCTTACTAAACTTGGTTACACCCAAGATGAGATTGATGAACTGATCGCTCAAAACGTCGTTAAAGCAAGCGAATAGCAGGCGAATAATCGTATCTGATCTCTTTAAGACCCCATCTTTCTTTAAACCCTGTCCCCCTTCGGATACCTGCTCTGAAGGGGGGCCTACCAGGGCTTACAAAAAAGAAGCTTTGCAGGTTTACTTCTGTATCAAGAACGTCCACGATGTCCAGACCACATAACAAGATGCTTGACTCTCTGCACACCCCTCTTTCACTCTCAACGTTCTTGATACAGAAGTAACATTCCAAATCCTGATGCAAAAAGGGGATTACTTGCATCGGGATGGGTCAGTGATTTTTCGCAAGGAGGAAGTGAAATGGCTGACATTGTCGGAAATGAAACGTTACGAGATCTGTGGCAAAGCGTAGTAGATCGCAAAGGGGACCGCCACTTTCTCACCTTTCAGAATAGAGTTGGCGATGTGTTTGAATACACCTATTCTGAATTTGACGAGGACGTCAACCGCATCGCCAATGTATTCTTATCGCTCAATATCCAAAAAGGCGACCATGTTGCGCTTCATCTGCATAGCTCACCAGAGTTTCTCATGTGCTTGTTTGGACTCAGCAAAATTGGCGCGGTTGTAGTACCTATTAATGAGCAATACCTTGCCGATGAAGCTGAATATATTTTGGACAACTCAGATGCAGTTTGCGTTGTTGTTGAGCCACTTTTTTATGAAACCTATCAAGAGCTTCTTGAGCGCGGTCACTATTTTCCTAAAGGTGTGCTCATAGCACGTGCGGGAAGCGAATCTCCCAAAAGCGACTTTGATTTT
Source organism: uncultured bacterium (assembly GCA_905215035.1). GTDB lineage: Bacteria > Actinomycetota > Coriobacteriia > Coriobacteriales > Eggerthellaceae > Anaerotardibacter. The sequence continues at coordinate 33,344 of CAJMOJ010000007.1, read as the reverse complement.
TCTCAGGTTTATACTGAACTCGGTACGGTTAAAGAAGGCCAACAAGGTATCTATGATTTTTGGAGCATGCGCTGCGCAGAGACTCCTGTACTGCGGCATTCATGTGATCTCAACTCAGAAGATCCTGTGCAAATTATTTATACCTCAGGCACCACATCACGCCCGAAAGGTGTTGTTCTCACGCATGCCAATATGGTCTTTTCTGGTTTGTATGGTGATTGGGAGGTATCGCTACGTGGCAGTGACCGAGTTTTAACCTCTATGCCTGCCTGTCATTCTAACTTCCAGCTTGCTGCGCTTATGCCTGTCATTACCGCAGGAGCTACCCTTATTATTGTTGAGAAATATTCGGCAAGCCGCTTTATGAAACAAATTCGCCACTATCGTGCGACCGTCATACAATGTGTCGCCATGATGTTGCGCACCTTGTTGCTGCAGCCTCATGACGCGGAAGAAAAAAACCATTGCGTCCGTGAAGTACTCTACTTTATTCCTGTTACTGAAGCAGAAAAAGACGAGTTCGAAGAACGCTTCAATATGAAAATCATGAACACCTATGGATCCACTGAATCAATTGGCTGGGCATTAACTGATCCCCCTGTTGGCGCACGTAAGTGGCCGAGTGTTGGACGCCCAGGCTTAGGATACGAGGTACGCATCGCTGATCTCAACGACCAAGAGCTTCCTCATGGAGAAGTGGGAGAAATCCAGATTAAGGGCGTACGTGGTCGTTCTATTATGTTGGAGTATTACAACAATCCCGAAGCAACACAAAACACATTCAGTGCTGATGGATGGCTTAAAACCGGGGATCAGGGCTATCAGGACGACAACGGCTGGTTTTTCTTTGTAGATCGCAAAGTCAATATGGTTAAGCGAGCGGGAGAAAATATTTCCACTACCGAAATTGAAGAAATCCTTGAAGAGCACCCCCTTATTGCAGAAGCAGCTGTCATTGGGGTGCCTGATCCTATTCGCGACCAAGCTATTAAAGCATTTGTACGCTTCACGCCTGGAGAAGCCCTATCGCAAGAAGAGCTTAAGCGGTACTGCAATGACCACATGGCATCGTTTAAGGTTCCTGAATTCTATGAAGTCGTCGATGACTTCCCACGCACCTGCAGCATGAAGATAGAAAAGAAGCTTTTGAGCTAGTGTTTTTGAGCTCATGCTTTGAGGTACCCCTCCCCCATGAGCTCCTTACCTCTGTCATCAAAAGTAAGCAATTTGTTTTCTCATTGCAAGTACTATGCAAGCTTTCTGTTAGCTCACTATGCAATGCTTGACTCTACAACCGAAAGGGTGATTGACACTATGGCAATCAGCACTGACATTGTTGGGAAAGAATTTGGACCTTTTGTACGCACCTACGATTTTAGAGATCTCGAGATTTGTGCGCTTGGGTGCAATGCTGCCTACGACGGCATCACTGACTTAGAGTATGTCAACGAAGGCGATGCCAATAACCCTCATCTCGCAGTACTTCCTATTTTTGGAGTGCCTCTTACCGTAAACGAGGAAATGACCCGCACGCTCGATTATGGATACGACTATTCGGGATCACTTCACTATGGTTTTGAAATTCGCATCCATAACCCTTTCAAAATGTCTGATCGAGTTGAAACGTTTGTCACCCAAGACGCGCTCTATGATCGAGGAGAAGGAAGAGGATGTCTCTCTCAACAAACCGGAAGAAGCTATAGCAGTGATGGTACGCATCTCTGTACGGTTGAGACATGGGATGTCTGCATTAATGATGGCGGATGGGGCGGCCCAAAGCCTCCTCACGATGTGGTAGACATACCAGAGTGTCCCGCTGATGCAGAAATCACCGAAACAATTCCTTACAACATGCCCCTTATCTATCGCTTGATGGGTGATTGGCACCAACAGCATATTGATTGGGCCTACATTGCGCAAACGGGACTTGAACGTCCTATTGTACATGGCGTAAGCCTCGGTGGTTTTGCAATGCGCCATCTTATCACAGCATGGATTCCTCATGAGCCTAATCGCATGACGCGATTTAAGACGCGTATCACCTCTCCTGTTATCCCCGGCCAGACCCTCACAACGCGTATGTGGCAGGTTGGAGAAAAAGAGGTTCGCTTTCAATTACTTGATGTAAACGCTGATATCACGCACGCAAAACCTCATCTCAACTACGGCATATTTGAATGGGAGTAAGAGTGATTCACCATGAGACAAGCAATCAAAAAAATAACTAATGTGATAAGCCCTCCGCGTATAGCTACAAGTCCTTCATCCTCTTCGGCATCATCTCTTGATACCGCGATCAATACCGCACTTGATAGTGCACGTGATGCCACGCTCGATACTGCCAATGCAGCAAATGCTGTGGCTGACGAAGTAGCGACCAAGGTTAAAAACGTCGTCCATAAAACCATTGACGACGTTGCTATGACTCCGTTTTTGCGCAAGATCACGTTTTTTTCAAGTGGCGGCGCTTTTCTTGATGGCTACGTTCTTGCCATTATTGGTGTAGCGCTTACTCAAATTACACCCCTCTTTAACCTTGACACCATGTGGAGCGCAGCAGTAGGCGCTTCTGTTTTTCTAGGAATTCTTGTTGGTACCATTTTGGGCGGTTATGTAACTGACCTTGTAGGCCGACGCATTATGTTCATCATTGATGTGGTGGCTATCGGCCTTTTCTCAGTGCTCTCTATGTTTGCCTCCGATCCCCTTCAGCTTGTTCTCGCGCGTTTTATCATAGGCGTGTTTGTGGGTGCAGATTATCCTATCGCCACTTCACTTATTGCTGAGTTTACTCCCAAGCACCATCGCTCTATCTCTATGGGCATGGTTTCTGCAGCCTGGTATCTTGGCGCAACCGCAGCAGCCTTTGTAGGCTATGCACTTTTTTCTCTTGACGATGGGTGGAAATGGATGCTTGGCAGTGCGGTCGTACCCTGTATCATCTTGCTTATTGGCCGCCATGACATTCCCGAATCACCCCTCTGGCTGCAAAGCAAAGGGCGCACACAAGAAGCACGCGCCGTTGTTGATCGCGTCTTTGGACCTGATGTTGAAATTAGTGAGGCTGAAAAAGAGTCTAAGACTTCAATGAAGCAGCTTTTTAAAGGTGGTTATTTTAAACGCATTATTTTCTTGGGAATCCTCACCTTGTGCCAGGTTGTTCCCATGTATGCCATCTACACCTTTGGTCCTGACATCATGACAGCATTTGGTCTCAGCGAGGGACATGAAGCAATCCTTGGTGAAAGCGCTGTGAGCCTCTTTTTCTTGATTGGCACTATCCCTGCCATGTTTTGGCTCAACTCTCTTGGCAGAAGACCGCTTTTGATTGGATCACTCTTTTTTATGGCGGTCGGCCTTCTTATCTTAGGAATCTTCCCTGATGCTCCTATTTGGGTCGTAATCATTGCTTTTGGATTGTATGCCTTTTTCAGTGGAGGTCCCGGCATCCTGCAATGGCTCTATCCCAATGAGCTTTTCCCTACCTCAGTTCGAGCTTCTGCAGTTGGTGTATCAATTTCAATTTCGCGCGTTGGCACGATTCTTTCAACCTATGGAACACCTCTTTTTCTTGAAGCGTTTGGCGTAGGTGCCACCATGCTTGTGGCAGCAGGTCTTGTTGTACTTGGTCTTGTTCTTTCGGTCTTGATGGCTCCTGAAACACGTGGTAAATCACTCCAAGAATCAAGCTTGCTCGACTAAAATAAGTACTGAGCATAGGTAATGCGTATTGCAGAAAAAGACGAGATGCCAAAAGTTGAAGACTAAGACTGCAAAGGTTAAAACTGTAAAGACGAGGGCTGAGAGACATGGCCGAACATCACTACAGACTACTTTGCCAGGATCCATTAATCTACTCGATTCACGTACGTTTTAAGAATCTAGGCGACGGCATATCTAATATCTATCTTATCCATGATGCTGATGAATGGCTTATGGTAGATGCTGGTGCACCAGGTAAACAGTCACACGCGATTATTACCCAGGCTCTCCACGAGATAGGTGTTAACCTTAGTAAGCTTAAGCTTTTTCTCACTCATCAACATTTTGACCACTCTGGGCAGGTCAATCATATTCTTTTGCCAGGAACACCCCTTTACGGAGCAGCCATCGGATTTGAGACCAGAACAGAACCGTGTGCCCAACAAATCAATGAGCTCTTTTTTAGACGTATGCTCGCTATGGGCAGCAGCCCTGTAGATGCACAGACCTATGAAGCATGCAATAGAGAAACTATTTTCATTGACAGGAGTCGCTTCGCCGTTACTTCTGTCAAAGAAGGCGATGTTATCACCGTTGGTAATCGCCGCCTAACCGTCTATGAAACACCGGGTCACTCACCTGATTCGCTTGTTTTATTCGATCCTCAATCTCATATCTTGTTCTGTGGCGATCATGTACTTACCATAACCACACCAGCAATTGATGCTTTTTTCACGGGCGAAAATAGCTATGCGCTCTACCTTGAAAGCCTCAGAAAGGTTAAACGACTCAATCCATCTTTGACACTCCCAGGACATGGAGATCCCATCGTTACAGAATTCAATGATCGCGTGGAGGAGATCATTGAACGCAAATCTGAGCGTCGTCGTGACGTTCTGCGCACCATTGCGGCACATCCCTACTGCATCGGAGAAACAGTTGCTCATCTTTGCTCAAAACGCCCTGACCCTAACCAATGGTACAAGCTTCCCGCCGTCGCACGGTATTATATGCTTCTAGAGACGTTTGTCATGATCCAAGCACTCGTTGCTGAAGGTATTGTGCAGCGCCTTCCTTTATCTGACGATGGGGTATATCGGCTCAAAGCAGCCGGCGGGTTCTAATACTGCGGGTTCTAATACTGTGGACCCCCAATATAGCAGCAGCCTCTAATACAGACTGCAGGTTCACCAAAAAACGAATAAGACACCTTGCATCAGGTGTCTTATTCGTTCATAGGAGGGGATATAGTCAGGCCATAATGAGGCCCTATTTTTTAAGAACGCTACCTAAAAACGCTACACAAGATCTCTAGCGACCGACCCATTTAGGTTCGCGCTTCTCAGTAAAGGCCAAAGGACCTTCAATACCATCTTCAGTCTTTTCCAAGAAGCGATACGCTGCATCACAATAACGCATAGCATCTTCTTCACACATCTGATCACATGCATGAACCAGATACTTGGTCCACTTGAGAGCCAAGGGAGCATTTTTGAGAATCTGCTCAGCAATTTCAATAGCTTTATCCATTACCTCTTCCGCAGGAACGGCATAATTAATAAGACCGAGCTCTTTTGCTTCTGGAGCTTTAATCTTTTTACCGGTAAGTAAAAGCTCCATACAATCTTTGCGATTAATATCGCGAGCAAGACGCACAATTCCACCTGTAGAAGCAATAATACCTAAGCCTACCTCAGTGCAGCCAAACTTTGCATTTTCATTAGCAACAACAATATCGCACGAGATAGCAATTTCCATACCACCACCTGCAGCGCTACCATTAACAGCAGCAATAATAGGCTTCGAGCAGGTGCGTGCAGTTAAACCACCGAAACCATGCTCAGTAACAGTTTGGCATTCTCCGCCTGCAGAAAGCTCAGAGAGATCCTCGCCAGCACAAAAGACTTTACCTGTTCCGGTAACGATGACAGCACGAACAGCGGGATCGGTTTCAGCATGATTCATAATATTTTCCATCGCACGAGATGTCTCGCCATTCAAAGCATTTGCAACATCAGGGCGATTGATACGCATGATCAAAAGTCCATCCTCGCGAAGATCCGAAACGACGGTGTCGGTTCCATAGTAATCTGCCATGTTGTTCCTCCTTGCAGTAAATACATCCTCTGTATTCAACAAACTCCAACAAACCTGTGAACATGTTCATTTTTTATTTGTCGAATACAGATTCCATAGTAAGCAGGACCTTTGTTTAAGGCATCGCAAGAGCATAGGTATTACATGATTACCCTTAAATAATGCCCTCACTACTTATTAAGTAGTGCTCACTTAAAAGGAACATTTCCCCTGTTGAGAGCAGAGTACTAAACGATTACGGTAAGATTACGCACTCATTCTTCAACACCAAACTCTTTGGCATACCGAACTACACCTGAAACACGCGAAGTTTCATCACGCAATTGATGCGCCATAAAGTTTTCACGTGGTACTTCAAAACAAGGTAGGATCCCCAACTCGTCAGCAGGAATATAGCCAAAACGCGGATAATACGTTGCGCTTCCAAGCACTACCGAATAGTCATACCCCATCTCGCGTGCGCGACGATGTCCTTCTTCGATGAGCGCCCCACCAATCCCTTGTTGTTGATAGGCAGGCAAAACAGAAAGCGGCGCTAAAGCAAGAGCGGCCCCATCGATAGCCTCATCGACAACTGCCGAATCATTGCTGATCAAAGTAATTTTGGTAAAAAGTATATGTCCGACAACAACGCCATCTATCTCTGCCACAATTGATAAACTGGGAATAAAAGCATCACTTTTTCGTAGGGCAACAACAAGATCTTGCTCGTTACCATCACGCTCTTCAGCTGTTTCAAATGCATCTTTAATGACATGATAAACTGCATCATAATCACTCGGTTGCTCGCTACGCAAAATCATACTGGTCTCCTTAGGCATACTTCTTTTGTCTTATAGGCAGTACTACTCCGTTTGCTCCCATAATACTGTTGCGCTTTATCGACACCACCGTATCACCCTATCATCAAAATTTTACGTGCACACATACTGTCTGTTTTTAATAATAAACAACCGGGTCATTTGCCTATTTAATAATTGTTGCCGCTATCATATTATGTTCAACAACTTATTATTACGCGCTTACAACTATCTCGCATACACATCTAATCTGTGTATGCACAAGCCAGCACAAAACATGCATCAAAGGAGACGCATGAACAACACATCGGTTTTTGCTGAACCACCATTAGAGGAATATCTCTTGGTAGGCCTCGATGTAGGTTCAACAACCGTTAAACTTGTTGCACTTGATCCCGCAACCCACACCATATGTTTTAGAGCCTACGAGCGCCACCATGCAAAACAAGCTGAACGCGCTCAAGAGCTTCTCAAAAATCTTGCTTCTCAATTTCCCAACGTTCGTATTCGCTTGGTAATTACCGGATCAGGCGGTGCCCCCCTTGCGCATGCACTCGACGTAGCGTTTATGCAAGAAGTCGTTGCCAATGCTACAGCTGTTCAGCACCTTTATCCTCACGTTCGTAGCGCAATTGAATTGGGAGGGCAAGATGCCAAAATTGTATTTTTTACACCTGATGAGACAGGCCATCCTGAAGTAACCGACATGCGCATGAATGGATCATGCGCAGGGGGAACTGGTGCTTTTATCGATGAGATAGCAGAACTTCTCAATATCCCTGTTGAAGAATTTGATGCGCTTGCTTGTGCAGGCGAAACTGTACACGCCATATCAGGGCGATGCGGCGTGTTTGCCAAAACCGACATCCAGCCTCTTGCAGCTGCAGGTATCCCTAAGCAGGATTTAGCACTTTCCGCCTTTCATGCCATCGTCAAGCAAACTATTGGTGGACTCGCACAAGGACAAACTATTACCGCTCCTGTCTTGTTTGAAGGAGGACCACTTCTTTTCAATCCTCGTCTTGTCGATGTGTTTGCTGAGCGTTTGCACCTCTCATCTGATGAAGTTATAGTGCCCGAACACCCAGAAACCATTGTCGCCTATGGAGCAGCTCTTCTTGCCGAATCATCACCTAATATGCTCGACATTGCCACCATTCAAACTTTACTTGCACAAACTAATCTCGAACCATCCCTTAGTTCAACAACTCCTTTATTTGCTTCGAGCGATGAGCGCGCCGCTTTTGAGGCGCGTCACCAACCAGCCCCTACACCAGCTGGCCCACGCCCTGGTATAACACGCGCTTATCTTGGCATTGATGCAGGAAGCACCACAACCAAGGTAGCGCTCGTATCAGAAGAAGGAATCTTACTTGACTCAATCTATGCTGCCAACAAAGGAGAATCACTCTCAGTCGTACAAGAATCTTTGACAACGCTGCGTGATCGTTGGCACAACGCAGGTGCTACCTTAGAGATCCTTGCACTCGGTGTAACCGGTTATGGTGAGAAATTATTAGCTGATGCGCTTCAGGCTGAAGTAAGTGTGGTGGAAACCGTAGCGCATGCCCATGCCGCTCTTGCACAACGCCCCCAAGCAACTTTTCTAATTGATATTGGTGGACAAGACGTTAAAGCTCTTTGGATTACCAATGGTATTATCACCAATATTGTCGTGAACGAAGCGTGTTCTTCAGGTTGTGGATCCTTTTTGGAAAACTTCGCGCATACCTTAGGAATTGCACGCGAAGATATGGCTGAAGCAGCATTTGCTTCCACCTCCCCTGCATCACTCGGCAGCCGCTGTACCGTATTTATGAACAGCAGCATTATCACGGCACAACGGGCAGGAAAAACACCAGCGGACATTATGGCAGGCCTTGCGCAATCAGTCGTTGAAAACGTGTTTAGTAAAGTGATTCGTGCATCAAATCTTGACTCTTTAGGCGATGACATCGTCGTTCAAGGAGGCACGTTTGCCAATGATGCGGTTTTGCGCGCCTTTGAATTGTACCTGGGCAAGCCGGTAACTCGCACCCCTCATCCAGGACTTGCAGGTGCCATAGGCGCTGCTCTTGTTGCCAAAGAGCGTCTTATTCAAGCTAAAGACGCTAACACGCCATTTTCTCAAACCTTTATAGGGCTTGATGCAACAGCAGCGCTCACCTATACCCGTGAGCGCAATGTAGCTTGCAGTCTCTGCGCCAATCATTGTGCGCGCACGGTAATTCGCTTTTCAACAGGAAGGGTGTTTGTAACGGGTAATCGTTGCTCAAAAGGGGCAACGTTAGAGCCTGCGACTTCTAAACACGAGCCCGTATCTGATCACGAGACTATATCTAAACACGAGACCACGTCTGATACACAAACGGCTACCAAGCAAACACCTTCCCAGCAAGCACGCAAAACTTATCACTCTGATGTGCTTCCTGACCTATATAAGGAACGTGAGCGTGCCCTGTTTAAAAACTATGCAACCAAAACTCTACTCCCAGAAAATGGCATTACCATAGGACTCCCCCGCGCCCTCGCCCTTTGGGACACAGCTCCATTTTGGTCAACGCTTTTCCGTTCTCTTGGATTTCGCGTACAATTCTCGCGGGCAAGCACACGTAAACGCTACGAGGAATCCCTTTCAGCAGTTGCATCTGACACCGCGTGCTTTCCCGCCAAACTTGTTCACGGACATGTACAAAATCTGCTTGATCAACATGTTGATCGCATTTTCATGCCTATTATTACTGCAGTCGAACCAGAAGGAGCATCGCCTCATAGCGAGTCAATGTGTGCTCTTGTCAAAGGATATCCCTTTGTAATCCGCTCCTCAGAAAATCCCGAAGAGAAGTGGGACACTCCATTTGACACTCCGCTTTTCCACTGGCATAGCACCCGTGACCGTGACAAACAGCTCACAAAGTATCTTTGTGACACCTTCAACATTGACGCACAATCAGTATCCAAGGCTATAGAGCTCGCCGATGGGGCACAAGCCTTGTTCAAGCAAACTCTACAAGAACGCGGAAGTGCCGTATTAGCACGGGTGCAGCTTGAAGGAACCTTTGCTGTCGTACTTGCATCGCGTCCTTATCAAAACGACCCCCTTGTTCATCATGACATTCCTACACTCTTTGCTGATTTGGGTATTATCACCATTCCCGCTGATGCGCTTCCTGACCACTCCCACCTTGACCTGTCAGGAAGCCGTCTTGATATTACTAATAATTACCACGCACGCATGCTCTCAAGCGCACTCTATGCAGCAACCAATGAATCACTCGAGTATGCTCAAATCGTAAGTTTTGGATGCGGACACGACGCATATCTTACCGATGAGATCACTCGTATTATGGCCGAAGTCTCAGACAAATCCCCTCTTGTACTCAAAGTAGATGAGAGTGATGTACAAGGCCCGCTCAGTATTCGTATCCGCTCCTTTATTGAAACCGTTACAGCACAGCGTTTAAAACGCACTCAGACACCGTCTTCCACCACCTCTTTTTCACCATCTTCAACAGGAGTAGTTTTTACGACTAAACGCAAAGATCAGCCGATTCTTCCTGATCCCTATGCAACCAAATTCACGCAGGCGGATCGCAAAGTGCGTACCGTCCTTGTACCTAATACCTCTCACGCTTTTGGTCGTCTTATGGCAGCTGTGTTTGCCAAGCAAGGCCTACAAACCGTCTCGCTTGGACTAGGAGGTGCTGAAGCCATCCGCCTGGGCAAGAAATACACCCATAACGACATTTGTTTTCCTGCTCAAATGGTCATTGGAGAAGCGCTCGCAGCTCTTGAAAGTGGTGCCTATGATCCAAACACCACCGCTATTGGTATGGCTAAATACGTAGGAGATTGCCGTCTGACACACTATAGCGCACTCCTGCGTAAAGCCCTTGATGATGCAGGATATCCTCAAGTCCCCATCATCACCAACGATGACAAGGATGAACGCGAGCTTCATCCTGGATTTAAGATGAACATAATCTCTGCGCTGCGCGTTGCTTATTGTTTACCCATGATAGATGCACTTGAAGAACTATTACGTAAAATACGCCCTTACGAGCACATTGCTGGCGCAGCCGAAAGTGCATTCGAAAAAGCAATCGATTTCCTCATTGAGGGCATTGCCCACCATGGCATCAAAGGAGCAAAACGGGGTTTCAAAAAAGCAATTACTACTATGAAGTCCGTTACTTACGATCGCTCCAAACCTCGACCACGCGTACTCGTAGTAGGTGAATATCTCCTCAATTTCCATCCGGGCGCTAACCATGATATTGAACGCTATCTTGAAGCAGGTGGAATGGAAGTAGTAGAAGCACGTATGACTGATGTGATTCGTAAAACCTACTTTTATCAAGATTCACAGGTAAAAGAATTTGATGTCGATAAGCCTTTTGTCGAGCGCACTATACTCTCCGTTGCTAATAGCGCCTTTGATGCAGCCCATGAACTAACCGATCGCATTGCGCAAGAGCATCCTCTCTATGAACCACCCGTGCGCATGCCTGAGTTAGTACACGCAAGTGATCCTATCATTCACCATACGTTTGATGCGGGAGAAGGCGTGTTGATCCCTGCAGAAATTCTCCATAATTACGAGCGCGGCGTACGATCCTTTGTGATTTTGCAACCGTTTGGTTGTCTGCCTAACCACATTGTGGGGCGCGGTATTATTAAGAGTCTACGCGAAAAATGTCCTGACGCACAAATATTGCCTCTCGACTATGATCCTGATGTAAGTTCTGCCAATATTGAAAACCGCCTACAAATGCTTATTCTGCGCGCAACACGCACGTCACATACACCGGGTTATGATCCGAATGTCTAAAATCCAAATCGAGCGTGCGCTGCTCTATGCAGTCAATATTGTCAGAATAGATAAAACCATCCATAACCCATCGATCGTTTGTCCCGTCATAGGGTCGTCCCGCATCACGGCATGTAGCGGCAGAATTAAAAACACTTTGATCAAATTGATCTTTTACCCCCAAGATAAATCCATCAGGGATTTCCTCAAATGCAAAGGGTTTTGCCCAACTAGCCTCCGTATCCGTTACGTTTCCATAAACTTCGTTGGATACGCCAAGTAAATCATGGTTAAAATCCCCTCCAGCTATAACGTAGTTGCCCTGCGCATACTCTTCTTGCATCGCTTCAAAGAGCATGGCGCGCTGTCCCTCTAACACTTCTGCATCAGCCCCATAAGCTGAAAGATGGACATTAAACACCACGAGTTCTTTACCATTGGAAACGGGAATACGCGAGAGGGCAAAACAACGATCAAGATCAAGAAACTTGCTTATACTCTCCGATAGCGGCAAGCTTCTCCGTAGCGTTTGAGTAATCTCATAGGCTGAAAACGTTGCAAGACCTGACTGATTTTTGCCATGCGGTGCATAAAGGGGCCACGCAAGATAAGGTGAATCATAGTTCTGGATAAACACCGAACAATCCGAAGCAAACTCATCGCGCAATAGCTCATATTCATTCACGTTGCAGCTACGCGTGCCTTGCATATCAACTTCTTGGAACAATACAACATCGGGATCGAGATTTTTGATCGACTGAGCCAACCCATCCACATTACTGCTAACATAAGCAGCACTTGGCGCGACCGATCCACTCCCACCATCCATGAAGAAATCAAAGTCGGGGCCATAGGCACCAAATCCCACATTAGCACTCACCAGTGTCACGGGCTGTGCGCAGTTTATATAGGGCTGTACCGATTCTCCATCACGGGGCGTTTGTGTATCGAGAATTAATCTGTCATCTAGACGATAGTATGTTGCCATTACATAGATGACGTAAGCTATCAATATCAGAGTGATTGCTCCAACTATGCCACCTACTATTTTCGCTAATTTTTTAGCCATCAAAAACGCTCCGTTTTCATCCCCTTGAAAAATTCCGTTAACGTACACCCATGCATACCCGTGCGCATCCAGGCATATCTGTACACATCCCAACATGGCCATTGCGCAGTCATGCCTAAATAAATATGCCCACAATCATATCCAACCTTAGCAAGACCATCATCGCGTTTTGCCAATGAATAAGTAAGGGTAATCTCATTGCAATTTCGATAACCCTAGACTGATGAGTATCACTCTGATGACGACGAGGGTACAAGAAACACTTTGTCGACAAATCCTCTATACTATAAGCAATCTTACCTATGAATGGAGGACGTAGCTCATGAGTAAACCTAAAGTATTTTTCACCCCCGATATCACTCCCGAAAATGTTGTCAAAATGTATGAGGTATTGGGTGTTAAGCTTCCTGGTAAAGTGGCGGTAAAAGTACACTCAGGTGAAGACGGTAACCAAAATTACCTACGCCCTGAATTTATGATCCCTATGGTCACAGAGGTCGATGGCACTATTGTCGAATGCAACACCGCCTACGATGGTGCTCGTGACACCACTGAAAAACACGAGAAACTTATGGCAAAACACGGTTGGTCTGATGTTTTCCCTGTTGATATCATGGATGCCGATGGCCCCTCATCTGATCTTATTTTTCCTATTGAAAATGGTCGCGTTTTAAAAGAAAACCACGTAGGCGGACATCTTGCAAACTATGCCTCAATGCTTGTGATTTCTCACTTCAAAGGACATCCCATGGGTGGCTTTGGCGGTGCGCTTAAACAACTCTCTATTGGATGCGCTTCAAATCAGGGTAAGGTCAATATTCATTCAGGGGGCGCTACCTTTAATCAAGGTGAATTTTGGGACAAGCATGCTGAACAAGATGACTTTCTTGAAGCTATGGCAGAAGCAGCCGAGACTATCGTTAACCACTTTGGCAACAATCTGGCTTTTGTAAATATTGCCTGCAATCTTTCTGTCGACTGTGATTGCTGCGCAGTTGCCGAAGATCCCTGTATGGCCGATATTGGTATCTTCTCATCGCTTGATCCAGTTGCTATTGATCAGGCTTGCATTGACGCTGTCATCGCTTCTGATGATCCTGGTCGTGACCACTTACTTGAGCGTATTAATTCAAAGCATGGCACTAAAACTATCGATGATGCAGCGCGTCTAGGGTATGGATCAAAAGACTATGAGCTTATCGTTATTAAAGATGGTCAAGTGCTCGATCAAAGCAATTTCACGATTAAATAACCCATCGCACAAAGAAAGCAATCGCTATGGATTTTAGGGCCGCACTTGGAGCGACAATAAACAAATTGCAGGCAAAAACCGACTCTTCTGATTCAAACTTTGATGCATGGGACAACGCTGAGATTGAATATCTCCAAGATATTTTTGAGCGCCTTGAAACACAAAGCGCTCAAGAGGTTTTTGACGCATTATGCATCGAGCTACCTTCTCTTGAAGAGGAGGTGGCTCGTGAAGAAACATATCCAACCTTTGATTGGTATGATGATCATTATTACGAGAAAATCTATTCCGGTAGACTCTGTGGTTGCAAAAAAGCAATCGCACTTTACCAGGAATCGTTATAGAGCTTCCCACGCACAACGCTTCCAATGTAGGCCACAAACGATATAACGTTATCGTCCCCTATGTAGACAGAGCTCTGCTATGACAGCCTAGTAGAATGTTTTGCACGCGGCACAAACAGCAAAGCAGCCAAGAGCACAACAACAAGCAGACTTGTTCCAAAAGCGCACACTGCTTTCAAATGTATAGCCGGCACACCCATTAAGATACCAATGAGATAAGGAACAAGCCAAATAAGCCACACAACCGTGCTAAACGTATGGAATCTCTTTTGAGCTTGTTCGCTTCCACGAATATAAGTCCAGGTAGCCCACGTTGCATGAATCAGCATCAATATAAGAGCTACCATACCCGTTACTCCATGAACACCCATACCATCACCTGTGTGACTTGCCATCGAGCTCATCATTGTTGTTCCCGCTGTGTCACAGGCAAGACCAATCCAAAAAAGCGCTACATATTTTCGTGTTAGTTTTTCTGCTTTGCGCTCACCAAATACACCCCAGGTGTAAAACACTAAGGCTGCACTGATTGCGATAGTTGAAACAATAAAGAGCGGCGACATACTATACCTCTTTTCTTGTCTTTCTAATTTGAACTATGTTCATTTACTGAACACTGTTCATTTTAGAGGATTATCAGCAAAGTCAAGATAAATGAACAAGGTTCATAAAGTAGTCATGTATAAATCACAGGTATACTAATGACAATCCATTTCAAAGCAAAGGTGCACAACATGGGTAAACGATCAGTCATTACGCAAGAAGAAATCTTAGAGAACGCATACCACCTTGCAACCACACAAGGACTCCAGGCACTCAGCATTCGTTCTGTTGCTGCCGCTTGCGATGTTTCGGTAGGCACTATTTATAATTCATATGCAAGCAAAACTGAACTTATTAATGATGTTGTAGGGATGTTCTGGCAACGCGCTTTTACCGAAACCATGAATATGATCACCTCCCACAACGACCATGATTTTATTGCGTTTTGCACTACCCTTTCTGCAAGTCTCAAGCGCGCCCTTGCTAAATTTAAAAAGGATTTCCTCTCAGAACTATCTGCGCTGGGTGCAACTGATCGATTTGCTGCACAAAAACGCGAGCAACAAAGCTTTACTCATGCACGCGAAGGAATTAAATACGCCTTATGCAATGATCCTCATATTAAGCAAAACGTACTAACGGGAACTTTGAGCCCCGACAATCTCTCGGCGCTTATTTGGGAAGTCATGCTTGATTCTGCGCGCGATACTACAACCTATGACGAAACTCTTTTTGCGCTCCTTAAAGAGACACTGTATTAGAAAGTGCGGCAATAATAACCCCTGTTGCGATCAGAACGATCCCAACTTTATGCCACCGCGTAATGGTTTGCTTCTCGCATCCCATAAGACCATACGTATCAAGCACAACTCCTCCACCTAATTGGCCAAGCATGAGTGCGCCCATAACAATACCAACACCTAAGCCAGGTGTCGCAAGCACCACTAAGATGACATAAGCCGCACCAAACAAACCACCTAAGTATTTCCATAAACCGAAAGAGCGTTTAAGCAAAACAAAATGACCGCGATAACGAACGAGTGCCGCAACCGTAGTAACAAGCAAGCCAACAAACATATTAGTCAGGCTGGCATTAATCGAACCTATCGTTAATGCAAGTGCCGTGTTGGTAGGTGCTTGAACTGCAGAGCAGCCACCTGCCAAAAACATGATTAACAAAATAAGGAGATCGTAAGATTTATATACCGATGAGCCCTTTACTGAAAGTGCTTTTTCCTGCATGCGTCCATAACAAACAGCAACAATACCAACTACAAGAAGAGCACACCCTGCAACTCTTCCTTCATCAAGTACACGAACCGCAACATCAAATAAGCCAAAACTGTCAATTACCATGCCAAAAAAGAGTTGACCAAACATAAATGCCGCAAACGTAAGCGCTGCACCTAAAAGTGGTGTCCCATAAATGATAGCAGTAACAAGAAGAGCACCATATACACCACCAAGAAGTTGCCACCAAGGCGCTTGTCCTATACAAAATAGCTGAGAAAAATCACCGGTGAAAACGCTCAGCAACAAGAGTACGATAGTTCCACCAAAAAACGACACGACTGCCGCTTCAAGACGACCAACATGATGAGCAAGAGCAGCGTTAGCGGCACCCTGAACAGCAAGTGCAACACCTGCTGTTATTGCTAATATGAGTGCAAGAACACTCATTATTCACCCCTCACTGCATTAATTTTCTTATATCTGTGCTTGCTATGCTCATTTTGACAGCGCATCGTCATGACATCCATAATAGTAAACAAAAGGAACCCCTTATACAAAAGAGGTTCCTTGTAGCAGCGCAGCTTATTTATATGAACTTAGCTGAATTTGTATCAGCCCAAACTACGAACTTCTAGCTTCTATAGTTTGACAGCTTGAGCTATTAACCCAATTAGTTTTAAACCACTAGCCCTATTAACTTATCTCCGTTCAAACTACTACAGACAGTCATTACTTAATTGTATTTATAAAAGCCTTCTCCAGCATTGATTCCTGTCTTACCTTCATCAATGCGCTGTTTCAAAATCGCAGCAATACGTGCTGCCGTACTATCGGGGTCTTTGGCAGCAGGACTTGCCGCAACAATATTGTAAGCAGTTGTTAATCCAACAATATCAAGAATACGGAATGGACCAAGCGGTGCGCCGGTTCCAAGTGTCCATGCCTTATCGATCGTCTCAACATCTGCAACCCCATTAGCCAGCAGTGCCTCAGCAGAATTCAAGAAAGGAACCAGCATGCTGTTAAGGAGATACCCGGGCTGCTCTTTCTTAAGCTCAAGTGGGATCATGCCAATTGCTCGCGCAAATTCAACGACAGCTTTATAGGACTCTGCACTTGTTTGGGAAGTTCCCATCACTTCAGCAGTGTTGTTCTTCCAAATGTTATTAGCAAAATGCAAAGCTAAGAATTTATCAGGACGACCCGTAAACCCTTCCATTGCACTAGGTAAAAGCGTAGACGAATTAGTACACAAAATAGTTTGTGCAGGAAGCATATCTTTAATGGCAGAATAGAACGCATCCTTCTCATCAATAATTTCAGCGATCGCCTCAATCACCAAATCTGCATCTTCGAATGCCTCGTGCAAATCAGTCGTAAGCACTAAGCTGTCATATGCCGTATCAACACGTGCTATAAGCTCGTCAATAGTGGAAGCTGGAACATCAGGTGAGTCTGCCAATCCCCTACAATAAGCCGATGGGTCAGTCTTCATTGCTTCAAGCGTTTGCTTGTATATAGCATGGAGGCGTTCAAGTTTTGGCTTGGCACGTTCAATAGAGTCTTCACGCCTGAGCCACATTTTTACCTTAAACCCTTTGTAGGCGCTCTGCAACGCAATCTGACTACCTAAAACTCCACCACCTGCAACCACAACATTCTTAATTTCCATATTATGCTCCTTGCCTTACTATAACGAGCCTACCTACTTACCGTCTTAACAAGCATCAACATCAACAATGAACTTTGTTTCATTGTTTGATCTCATACGTTATGTTTGATGCTTATCAAACATATTACACATACGCATAACTATAGTTCTAAACAGAAGAGCTCTTCTTACTGTAAGCAAAATGGCACCAGTTCGTTGCAAGATCCACCACTCAGTGAAAATACCGAACGGAATTTGGTTCTTCCTGTCGCTACAAGATTGCCTCTACTGCACGAACATAGACATATGCACTAAACAAAACACCTTACTTTTTATTTTGCAGCACAATTTCTTGCTCCGTTCTCAACCAACATAGAAGCAAAGCAAGCCACCTCTGATACGGGCTCTATCATCCCTGCCTCGATCCAATCTTTCCAAATAGCGCTTAAACCGTAGGCAACATAATCAAACAGCCATCTTTTTTTGGTGGCAGAAAGAGCTGGATATAGCTCTTCGAGGTTTTCTGCCGAATGTCCATAAGCAATCCGCAATACACGGCTCGGAAAAACCGGATCACCATTTTCAGAAAATAAAACCATGTAGCGCTCGCTATTACTCTTGATTATCTCTAATACCTCTACGAGCACCTCTTTCATGGTGACATGCTTCTTTTCTAGACGTACATCTAATTCTGCAAGAAGATTTCGCTCTGTTGTTTCCATAAGATCATCGATACTGCGATAGTGTCTGTAGAAGGTTGACCGATCAATACCTGCTTTATCACACAACTCTTTTATGGTTATTTGATTGAGAGGTTTTACGCGAAGAAGAGAAAGAAACGCTTCATCAATTGACGATAATGTCGCTCGTATTCGGAAATCCATCTTTCCTGTACTCCTTTTTATTATGCAGCACTTTTTTATATTGCGTTGTACATCCAACGACTCCACGACTAAACACTGCTCACAAAGATATGCAACACCGTGTTTTATAAAATCATAACAGCAAGAACAATTCATACCGGCCGTTTATGTCTTATGCATTTTGCGACACGTGAATGGCACTATCTATCACAAGAGGAGCTATGACATGAGCACGTATGTGATAACGGGAGCCTCCGGTTTTGTAGGCAACAATCTCATCAGAGCAATCAATTGCCAACAGCCAGACGCCACTATTAGAGCAATTATTCAACCTGGTGCACAAACAAATTCTCTACAGAACCTTTCGTGCCTACTCTTTGAAGGCGATGTCACTAAACCCGAATCTCTTAAGAATGCATTCTCTATTCCAGAAAAAGAAGCAGCTAACGGAGTGTATATCATCAATTGTGCAGGCATTATTGATATTTATGCAAAACCAAATCCTGCTCTCTGGCGGGTAAATGTAGAAGGTACTGCTCATGTCATTCAAGCAACGCAAACACTCGCACAACAAACTGGTTGTCAGCCCAAATTTATCCATATCGCAAGCGTTCATGCCGTTCCTGAAGCACCACGAGGCTGCATTATTACTGAACCTGATCGCTATGATCCAGACTCCGTTGTGGGTCATTATGCAAAATCAAAAGCGAAAGCAGCTCAACTTGTCCTCGATCAATTCCAGTCTGGGGATCTTAATGGTTGCATCGTTTTACCCTCAGGAATCTTAGGTCCCTTTGACTTTAGCCCTGAGAACATGAAAGAGCTCATCAGTAAAGTCGCACAAGGAAAGCTATCGGTTTGCGTCACAGGTGGTTATGATTTTGTAGATGTGCGCGATGTAGCACAAGGCATTCTGGCAGCCTGTAAATGGGGTAAAAATGGACAAAGCTATTTTCTTACCAATCGCCAAGTTCCCATTAAAGAAGTTTGTGATGAGGCGCGAGCATTTACGGGCTTACCACCCATGAAGATCATTCTTCCTCTCTGGCTTGCAAAACTTGGAGCGCCTTTTTGTGAACGATATTATCAAGCCAAACATCAAGTACCTCTCTTTACAAGCTATGCCCTTCACACCCTTGATTCAAATTCGAACTTTTCACATGCGCGCGCAACAGCCGAACTTGGTTATACAACGCGTCCTTTCCAAGAAACGATATTCGACATGATGGCGTGGATGGAACTTGATGGCGAATTATAGCCCTACCCCTCGCTTGGAGTTACAAGCTTGAGACCAATTACGCAACCAATAAGTCCCATAATCAACAAGATTCGCACCATGGTAACCGGCTCGCTACCACTTACCATGCCATAAATAACCGTTGTCGCAGCTCCAATACCTACCCAAATAGCATAGGCAGTTCCTAGAGGAAGCGACTTTAAAGCAAAAGCAAGCCCCATCATGCTCAAAACAAGTGCAACCATAAATACGAGAACTGGAACCAGGTGACTAAATCCTTCGGATTTTTGGAGAGAGACTGCCCAAACTGCCTCCATCAAACCTGCGGCCACTAACACTATCCAAGCCATCGTTCTACCACCTTTCTGCTTAAGACTCTTTTCGTAATGCTTTACATGCGCCATACAATCCACCTCAATAATCTGTTTTGGCGTCTTTGCCTTGTTACCTTGTGTCAAGCGTTCACCAATAAACAAAAAAACACCCGAAACATGTTTCCTTCTTCTTATGGCCTAATGAAGAAAACTGTTCCGAGTGTTCGGAAAATCTACCCGGCGGCAGATAAACTATGTAATTAATTGAGATAGTATCGTTATGGATGACGGGCGTCAACCTATCAACATAATGCTGTACACCGTGCAAGAAAACGCACTATTCAAGCCCCCACTCTTTAAGAAATGCCGCTTCTTTTGCATCAGCGATTGCATTGACCTCGTCTTTGCGCGCTGGAGTCCAGCCATGCTTTCGATTATTCTCTTCAATTGCTGGCTGATAGTCACTTCCTGGTGCAGGTGGCCAATTAGGATCATCGGTAAAAGGCGCACGCACTGTTTCAATACGCGGACACTCGCGCGCCCAACGAAGTTCAGGAAAAGGCACCACATCATGAAGGCGTTTATCATAATTCCAAGCACGTCCCATCATAGCTGCCTGAATACGAAGCGGTATTGATTTCTTCCTCATGTGAAGTGCCGAAAGCTCAAGATTTCTAAACATACGACGCGTCATCATCGAACCGCCATAACCAATAATAAATGTCTCCATATACCAATTGATGGGGGTATGAGGGCCATACGCAATGTCCCAGCCACTGATGATGCGGCAACGCTTACCGCCATCAAGTGGGAACAGCGCAATCGTCCAATACCAGCACACCCAATCTTTGGTTGGAGTAAGCATGTTTGATGCGCCTGGAGTTCGGACAGGATCATTACTGTCCGAGAACCAGACGATATACTTATTTGGTACAAGATCAGCTACCTCAGCACCCATTCCGCACATTCCCCATGGCCAAAAATCACCTGGCTTAAGGGCATCTTCGCCCTGCCACATCTCTTCGAGCACATAGGCATTATCAACATTCATGCCAAACATACGCTCGCAATTTGACCATGCATACATACCACCCTTGGTTGGATCCATCTGGTAAATATGCTTCCAAACCTCTTCGAGTGGTGCATCCAAATCACGCGCTTGGCGCAAACGAATGACTTTTTTGCCCTCAGGATTCTTAATCAAATCATCACCCGGAAGCGTCATTTTTTGCTCTTCTGGAGTTGCCCACACGCCCTTTGAATAAAGCTGAAAAATCAAACTCATTCCTGCCGAGAAGCACAAAAAACAAGCAATCAGAATAATAAGAATTGCAACTAAAACCTTTGCTATCCCCTCTAAGGGTGTAAACCAGATTGACCAGACACATGCACCAAGCGCACCCACAATAACCGCAACGCTCAGCAAGACAATTCCCCAGTTTGCTTGCATTTTCACGCCACGCTTACCTATTTTCTGTGACATAATAAACCCTCCTTACATTTACTTTTGTAATTCATTTACAATTGTAAATATAAGGGGCACGAAATAGTATGTCAACAGTTGTTTTATAAATGTAAATTAAATGCGATATTACATTAACCGTGCCAGTTGAAACTACGTCAGGTAGAGAAAAGATCAGTATCAAATACTACTAAGCACAAGCGATGTGTCCTATCCAAGCGATATATCCTATTCAAACGATACGTCTTATCGCGAAAGTGCCATAATGGCATCAGAAAAACGACATGCTATTTTCTGAGGAGCATTTACGCCCCGAAAATCTGAATCAAGCCACTGAGTTAAAAGCCAGATTACTCCCGCAGAAATTACCGTCAGCCTATCATCAATCTCTTCACTCGTCGCGCGTAAGCGTGATCCAACAAAACCATTACGCATAACATCGCTAAGCAAGTCTACAACTGCAGCAGTAATCTCAACTGAACTTGGACCAAACATAGCATTACGCGAAAAGTTACGTTCTTTGTAAACTTCATCAACAAACATCTGCATAACTTGGCGCAGATAATGCTCATCGTTTCCATTTGGAAGTTTGGTTTGAATTTCTTTAAAGATGGATACCATATTCTCAACCGCCGTCTCCGCGACCAGTGTGGCCGTATCTTTAAATAAGTTATATACCGTTGGACGACTTACTCCTGCAACCTCTGCAATCTCAGTAAGTGAAATATCTGAAACAGGACGCTCTGAAACAAGCTTACGTGTTGCATCCATTAAGGCAATACGGGCGCGTTGCGTGCGGGGATTTATCTTTTGCGTCATTGAACTACTCTTTCCCTTCAAGCTGATTGCGAATTGCCTGCATGCGGTTATCAAGACGCGCTGCGGATTCTGCCAAATGCGCCAACTCAGCGCTCATTGCTTCAGCTTCTTCAGGATTCAAATTCTTTTTATAACGGAGCTGATGCTCAAGTGCCGCCCAAAAATTCATAGAGATTGTTCGCAGTTGCACTTCAACTTTCATAAGACGCTTTTCATGTTCCAAAAAAATGGGTGTCTCAATGATAAGATGCAAACTCCTGTATCCATTTGGTTTAGGGTTTTTCACATAATCGCTGCGTCTCACCAGACGTACATCATCTTGCGCAAGAAGCGCATCAGCTAACGCAAAAATATCTTCAGGAAACGCACACACTACACGCACGCCAGCAATATCGTTAATATTTTTCTCCATAGACTCCATCGAAAGAGGATAATTTTTACGAATCATTTTATCGGCAAGACTTTCGATGCTCTTAAGACGTGTCTGAATAGAATCAATAGGATTACGATCATGACGCAACTTGAATTCAGCATCCAATACTCGAAATTTGGTTTCAACTTCCATCATGGCACAGCGATAATACGTCATCAAACGCCTGAACGTTAGAATGTTATCTTCCATCAGGTGGAAGAAATCCGCATCAGCTACTGATGCGAGTCGCGCAAACATCTGATCACTACTTTCTCCCACTCCATCAGCAAGAAAGTGTGCAAGCTTTACTTCTGAAAAAGAATCTATTCTGTCTTTATCTGACGATATTGCGCTCATATTCATAACCCTCTCGTTTTCTTTTGTATTATAACGAGTTTATCTTTCATGCTCGTTGAAACCACAGTACCTCTCACTGCGTTTCTCGCCACAAGACTTTTTGAGATTATCATAGTTGACACTGTGTATATGAGTGTATATAGTGTGTATATAGCGTATATACACTATGGTCGATTACGTGGGACGCCATGGATTCGACACTCTCTTTAGGAGAAGAGGGATTTTGGAAATAGTAATCTCTAATACAAGCACATCACCAATCTATGAGCAAATTGCTTCTCAAATTAAGGATGCGATTCTGGTGGGTGAACTCACCGAAGGATCACCGCTACCAAGCATTCGCTCTTTAGCAAATGATTTGCACGTGAGCGTTATTACCACCAAACGCGCCTATGCTGAACTTGAGACGGCAGGTTTTATTGTTACCGTTCAAGGCAGAGGCACCTTTGTAGCGGGCGGTAATTTAGAGTTGCTTCGAGAGGAACGTCTTCGCGCGCTTGAAACACAACTTCTACAAGTTATTGCTGATGCACGAGCAGCCAATCTTACTGCTGAAGAGCTCCATGAAATGCTTGACGTGCTCATGGATAATTCGTAAATACAGAAAGTATGCACTATGAATACTTTGATACAAGCAACCAATCTCACCAAATCTTATGATGATTTTTGCCTGAATGTATGTGATCTTACCGTTTATGATGATCGTATTGTTGGTTTGATAGGCTCAAATGGCGCTGGAAAAACAACGCTTTTTAAACTTCTTTTAGGCATGATCACACCTGATTCGGGTCAGATCACTCTGCTAGGATTCGATCCTCAAAACCCAGGAGCCAACACTGATGCTCTCAAACAACGTATTGGCGTTGTACTCGACACCTGTGCGTTCCCTACAACTATGAACGTGCGTGATGTAGACACCTTAGGTAAGGCGGCCTATTCACAATGGGATCGTACCTACTTTAGAGAACTTTGTCAGCGTTTTGATCTTGCACCCAAAAAACTTGTTAAAGATCTCTCGCGCGGTATGGGTATGAAACTCTCATTAGTATTTGCTCTTGCCCACCACCCTGACCTACTCCTTCTGGATGAAGCAACAGCGGGGCTTGATCCCATCGCCCGAGATGAAATACTTGATATGCTGCGTGCCTTTATGGAAGAAGAAGGGCACGGCATTGTAATGTCTTCCCATATCACAACTGATTTAGAAAAAATTGCCGATGAGATTATTTGCATCGACAACGGAACCATTGCCTTTGCGCTCCCCAAAGAATCCATTTGCGACGAAGCCGGCATTGCCCATTGCCGCACTGCCGATGTAGAAGTCATTACAGCAAGTCCTTATGCTGCCCAATATTCTATCCACGCCTTATCGCGCGGCATGAGTATTGATGTGTTAGTACCGGATCGCCTTGCCTTTACGCGCGAATTCCCTACTATTCCCCTCGATCGTGCTTCGGTTGAAGACTATATGACCATTATTTTGACAGGAGAAACATTATGAAAGCGATGATTTTCTCTGATTTGGTAACCTCCAAGAACTCCTTTTTGGCATTGTTTGGCATTACTGTTTTTGTTGGCGTTTTTATTAGCATTATGACTACAACGCTGATTGCAGGCGTTGCTGCAATTGCTGCCATGATCCCGTTTATGTATCTTTTTAGCATTTCTGCCTACGATGAGCAAAATGGCTGGGAGCGTTTTAGACTCACGCTTCCCATCACCAGAAAACAAGTGGCTTACGGCCGCTATGCAAGCACGTTTATCATCATGATATGTTCACTTGTGCTTGCCATGGCTGTTGGTCTGGTTATGGGCACCATCTGTACTCTGATCCCAGGTGACGCTATTCCTGAGGGGTTAAAACTTACCACCTTTGGTGTCGATGCTCTTTTTGGGATAACCGTTGCAACACAGCTCATTATTCTTGCTGCAAGCATTGTCACCCTCCCCTTAATCATGCGTTTTGGCATGACAAAAGGATCGCGCCTTGTGCCTGTGGTTATGGTACTTGCCTTAAGCCTCTGTATTGCTTATACCGGAAATAGCTTTGATATTGTATTGGTTGGCGACACCCTTAGCAACGGATATACCGTAGCGCTTCTTTTAGCAGCAATTAGTGCAGTGCTTCTCGTTCTCTACTGCCTCAGCGCCCTTCTTTCCGCCAAACTCTATGAGAAACGCGAACTCTAATAGATCCTCCCTACACTACGCGTCAAAGGTACTAAACGTGGCGATGGATTTCTTAATAGCGATCACATTACCTCCTACAAACACCACTGCCCCAATCCCAAGCACTATCAGCTGGACATCGAGATACGTAAAACCAATTCCTGCAATCTGTTGGCAAAGTGCAAAGGGTACAAAGGGAATTGCCTCAAAAAGAACACCAAAAACCATCGCCACACTAGCGGCAATTAAAAAGGGAATGCCCACTTTGCGTGGATCACGATAATAAAGCGGGAAAAAGACCATATTAAAAAGGGAGAATGCTACAAGTGAGAAGCCGAGAAAAGCAATATTTGCAGGCATACCCACCAACGGCTGTTCAATTCCATTAATACCAAGTGGCACGCGCAAACAAACACAGAGCGCCATAATCGCCATCATGATCAGTTCGATAATAATCATGACACCTACACGAGCGCGCACCATACTTGCTCGCGAAATAGGAAGTGAAAAACTATACGTCATATCCCGCATTTCGCGCGCATTCATGCCATTAAAAAATGCAATCAGAATACCGTACAGCAGCACGATCATATAAGGCCACTGCGGAACGAGAACGAGCGCACCTAAGATTACCAAGCAATAGGTTGAAGGATGGACAACGAGCGCTCCTTCCTTAAGCAATAGTTCTTTCATCTCTATCCCCTCTCTTTGCTGCTCTGCCTTTGTTGCTCTGCCTTTGTTGCTCTGCCTTTGTTGCTCTGCCTTTGTTGCCCTGCACCTCAACGTTTTATGCATAAGCCTGACGCATCGCTTGACTCAGATTGCATCATGCAACTGGCGCAATCCCCTACCGTACTTGATGTATCGTTGTCTGTATGAATCATGATGTCATCAAGCGTGGCAGGCCTACCAATACCAGCAGAAGCAGGTACTAATGCTGTAGTTTGCGTCGCCGTCAAACGTGTTCCTAGCACTGTTGCATGATGTGCATGTGCTTCGTCAAGCAAGGCAACACGATACTGATCTTTAAATACCTGCAACTCTCCCTTGCCCTTAACAACTCCGTGATCAAGATAAACAATATGGTCAGCACATTTATCTAAATCAGATGTGATATGAGTAGAAAAGAGAATTCCCGTCTCTTGTACGCGGCTTATCCGCAAGAAGATATCAAGCACTTCTTCTCGTGAAGCAGGATCAAGTCCTGATGTCGGCTCATCTAGGATCAAAAGCTGCGATGCATGAGAGAGGGCTAGGGCTAAAGTGAACTTAACACGCATACCTTGCGAGAGGTCGCGAATGCGTTTTGCTTGATCAAGATCAAACTGTTTACAATATGATTCATATGCCGAACAATCCCAATCGGGATAAAAACGAACAGTCACCCGTGCAATATCGCCCACTTTTTTTGAACGATAAAACTCTGCGCCCCCTAATTCAAATCCAATACGACGCTTAGCCTCTTTCTCATGCCCAACAAAAGGCAAACCAAAATACGTAATAACTCCACTATCAGGATGCACTGACCCTTCTAGGCATTTCAGTGTCGTAGATTTACCAGCACCATTACGTCCGACAAAACCTGTAATAGATCCTGGGGCAATCGAAAAGGACACCTGCTTAAGATCAAAGCCAGGATAGTGTTTACACAATTTTTCAACCTGCAATAAAGAAGCTGCCGAATCTCCAGCAGCTTCTTTATCCATGAGTGACGTATCTGATGCGCTCATGAGACCCTTCTTTCAAAAGCGTGCCTTACTTATTCATAGGGGCTACCCATTGCTTTGCCGTACGCCTGCATAATGGCAAGGGCATCTTCAGCTTTTTGAAGCGCAATCCCTTGCGCTTCATCGCCTAACATTAAAAGCTCACTTCCAGGCTTTAGACCAAAGATTTCACGTGCTTTTTTGGGAATTACAATTTGCCCACGCTCGCCAACGCGCACCATACCAAAGATATGTTTGCCACGCGGAGGAACCGGATATCCCCGTGATGATTCATCATGGTTGACCAAATCGTCAATCGTGACATCAAAAACAGCAGCTATTGCCTGTGCATTAGCAAGATCAGGCATTGACTCTGCAGCTTCCCACTTAGCAACCGTCTGACGTGCAACGCCAAGTTTTTCTGCAAGCTCCTCTTGCGTCATACCAGTAATACTGCGAAGCCGTAAGATATTCTGATGAATCATATCTTTCATACCTCCTGTTCCCATAATAGGGACACGTTAGTAATAACTCCACCATATCAACGTGGAGAAAAACCTCTATTTTTGTCACCTTATCATGCCATTATCTTTTACAAGCAATTGCTCCATACTGACGTCTTATCGTTATAAACGTTGTAGACTTAACAGCGTTTCAAATAACTGCTCAAAAAATGCATCTTTTTCTGCTCGATCTACTCGCTATACTAACGAGCGAAATAAGATGGAATGCTAATGCTTTATAAGGATACCTATGATTTACACACCTCATACCACCGAAGCGCTTCGTATAGCATGTGAAGCCCACCGGGGTCAGCGTGATAAGGCAGACATTGACTATATTCACCATCCACTCCATATTGCTGAGCAAATGACTACTGAAGAGGAAATCTGTACGGCACTCCTCCATGATGTCATAGAAGATACCACTTGGACCATTGATGATCTCCGCGCTCATGCTATTCCAGAAGCGTCTCTTGAAGCTATTGCGCTTTTAACACGCACTGACGATCACACTTCTTATCTTGATTACATCCGTGCGCTTGCCCATAACCCTATCGCCAAGAAAGTAAAATTGGCGGATCTGCGTCATAACTCCAATCCTGGTCGCTTACCTCGCGTGACTCAAAAAGACATCGATCGTATTAACACCTACATGGAGGCACGCTGCCTTTTGGGCGACACTTCCCTTCTTCTTACTGACCGCTTAATCCTTAGACCATGGGATGAGGCGGATGCAGAGGCGCTTTTTACCTATGCGCAAGATCCTCAAGTAGGCCCTATTGCAGGATGGCCACCCCATCATGATAGTGCTGAAAGCAAAATGATTATTCGTACGGTATTTAGTATGCCCGAAACATATGCTGTTGTATTGCGCGACACCCTTGAACCTATAGGCTCGATAGGGCTTCTTTTTGGCGATGCGGCTGATCCTATTGCAAGTGATTCAGAAGCTGAACTTGGATATTGGGTAGGGGTCCCTCATTGGGGATGTGGTTATATCCCCGAAGCCGCACGTGAAATAATACGCCACGCCTTTGAAGATTTGCACCTTGATGGCCTTTGGTGCGTTTGTGATGATACTAATGCAAAATCAAAACGTGTTATGGAAAAACTTGGCTTTACCTATCATCACACAGAAGAAGATATAGTGTGTGCGCTCATGAATGATAAGCGTACGTATTACTATACCCTCCTCACGCATCAAGCATGGAAAAATAACCAATAAACCTGTTGAGCATGAATTGTCATGCTCCTGACCTGCGAAAAGCAACCAGCGGGTGCCTCAGCCGTTCCCAAAATGCTCCCGCTAGTTGGTGGTAATAGGGACTCAAACTTGGTTAACTAAGCATTGTTAGCTAACCATCTGTCCATCACGAAGAGGCGTTGTACGACAAAAAACAATCCCCTTCTCTTAAAACGAAAGATCCATCACTTATGAGCTTTAGAGATAATTTGATCCATCTTCGAACCGTCAACAATATGACTCAAGAGCAACTCGCCGTACTCCTCGGCGTAAGCAGGCAGTCAGTCACAAAATGGGAGAGCGAAAAATCGTATCCAGAAATGGATAAACTTATTAAGCTCTGTCAAATCTTTGGCTGCACCCTTGATGATTTGGTACAAGGAGATGTCAGCGCCACCGTACAAGAAGCACCCGTTTTCAGTCAGGACCATCGTCAGCCAACTGATCTCTTTGGTTACGACGAGCATATGATACATTTCGCAAACCATATTGCTCTCGGTGTTATTTCCCCTTTATTGGGGCTCGCATGTGCTCTCCCTCTTTTTGCCCTAGGAGATCCTGAATATGTCATGCCACCTGTTTTGCCTGAAAATATGGCAGCAGGGTTGGGTCTTGTCTTTATTTTTGCTGGCATTATTGCCTGTCTCGCATTAATTATTCCAGCAGGTATGAAGCACTCAGAATTTGTCAAAGCACATCCATTTTTAGAAGATTTTTATTCACAACAGCAAAAAGAAACTGCTCGCACAAACTTTACCTATCAACTCATTGGTGGAATCTGTTCTATTTTTGCCGCTATTTGCTCCATGATCTTTTTTGGTGATACTACCCTTGGCGCTTTTATTGGACTACCCCTCTTTTTCTCACTTATTGCTCTTGGCGTTTATCTCATTGTGCATGGGGGTATTATGCTCTCACGCACAAATATCAATCAGTATAACCATGATGCAGGAGAAGTTCTTGAGGCTCATGAGATAGAGTCGCTCGATCTGCCCGTAGAGCAAAAACAAGAACTACTAAACACTCATAAAGCTGATCAACGGGTAAGTTCTGTCTGTGGCATCATTATGATTATTGCCACTATTGCGGGACTCATTATGCTTTTTGTTCCTGAATATCAAACACCCTATTTCTGGCTTGCATGGGCTATCGGCGGCCTTCTTTGCGGCGTTGCTGCTCTTCTTATTAAAGCGATCAGCAAGTCCCAATAAACCGTCTAAAACATTGCCCATCCTAGCTGCTTTGATCTGTCTTACTATTGAACTGCTACCACAATCGCATTACTCATTACACAGAAGGAGTCCTTTAACCCCTTCCTCTCATCAAGGAGATGGAATATATGGACACTTGGCTGACAATGGTTATAGGATTTGTCGCCGTCCTTATTATGATCGCCTTTATTGGCTGGTGGTCAGGCAGAAACGTTTCAACCGAAGAAGACTTTGCAGCTGGATCCGGCAAAGCAGGCACCTTCATTGTTGCTGGAACCATTATGGGTACCCTCGTAAGCGGACAAGCCACACTCGGAACAGCACAACTTGCTTTCAGTTTTGGTGTATCAGCGTGGTGGTTTACCCTCGGTTCAGGTATTGGATGTTTGGTGCTTGCACTTCTTTATATCACGCGCATGCGCGCAACCCATAAAACCACCCTTGTTAGTGTTATCGTAGAAGAATATGGTTCAACTATAGACTACGCGGCTTCAATCTTTTCGACCATTGGAATCTTTATTTCAATGGTCGCGCAAATGATAGCAGCCAGCGCTCTTATCTGCGCGCTTACTCCTCTACCCTTGATGGTGGCCACTCTTATTTCAGCTGGCCTTATGGCGTGCTATGTAATATTTGGCGGCGTATGGGGGACGGGCATTGCAGGCATCGCTAAGCTTATTTTGCTTTATGCAGCCTGCATAGTCGGCGGAAGCATTGCATTTGGACTTGGAGGAGGACCTGATGGGATTATGAATTCTATCAGGTCCTTGTTTTGTTCAACTGACCTTGGCACAATCAACACTATCACCTCAGATGCCCAGGTTGATGCAACCTTTTTATCCTTGGTAGCACGAGGTCCCTTACATGATTTAGGAAGCGCTCTCGCCCTTGTTTTAGGGGTAATTTCAACCCAATCGTATGCAAGTGCTGTTTGGTCAGCAAAAAGCACTGCACATGCCAAACGAGGCGCATTGCTCTCTGCCTTTCTTATTCCACCTATTGGTGCAGCCTGCATTGTCATTGGTTTGTATATGCGCGGCACCTGCATCACTGCCGATGAAGCTGCCGCACTTATAACGCTTGGACAAACCGTTCCTGAAGGTATGCTTATCTTAGAAAACACCGCTCAGGTGTTCCCTCAGTTTTTGATCCACTATCTGCCTCCTCTGGTATCAGGCATAGCTCTCGGAACACTCTTCATTACCATTGTGGGTGGTGGTGCCGGACTAGCACTTGGTGCAGCAACCGTTATTGTGCAAGATCTTTTTGAGCGCCTCACAACAAAAATACCATGGGCAAAAATTAAGCTTGCTTTAATTCGTGTTGTCATTGCCCTGCTTTTACTGATTGCCACACTGTGCTCATGTGCGCTTCCTGGCACTATGATCAATGATCTTGGCTTCTTGTCGATGGGGTTGCGCGGTGCCGTTATTTTTGTCCCCTTCACCTTTGCTCTCTACGCAACAGGAAAAGTATCTGGTTTATGGGCAAATATCGCAGTCTTTGCAGGTCCTCTTGCCGTTCTTGGCGGCAATGCAATAGGTCTTCCTTTCGACCCACTCTTTGCTGGCATTGCTGTTGCAATTGCATGTATGCTTATAGGTCTTATTGTGCGAACCTGTCAGAACGCACGCATCTAAACCCTGGAAAAAAGAAATCTAAAAAAGAAACTCATTCAAAAAGTGCACTCAGTCCGCCGAGGTTGTGTAGTTAAAGTGCATTCTCTCGGCGCGGCTGGTGCGGTCAATATCACTATTGACAGTTCCTAACATAGCACCCTTCTTGCAATTTAGGTGCGCAAATGCGCTGATGAAAGCCTTACGTTAGACTCCGGTAATTCGTTGTTACCTTTTGAACACACGTATGAAACTATCTCACTACCCCACAGTGAATAGATCCTTATCCCCCATACACAACGAGGGTTCGAACCCTATTCGAACCCTCGTTACGAAAGATTATATGTTGCTCAGTGACTAAATCTCTTAAAGAATAAGCGCGTTATCAATGTCTATTTTGTAGCAACTTCTAAAAGCTTCTGTTTAAGCTCAGCTTCCATTTTGCGCATTTCCGCTTCAGCCTCTGCGCGCTTCAAACGTCCTTCTTCTTGAATTTGCATTACCTCATCAAATGTTTGAATCAAGTCGTCGTTAACCGACCGGAGCGTTTCAATATCTACAATGCCCCGTTCAGACTCACGAGCAACTTCAGTCGTAGATTGCTTGAGTTTCTCAGCATTTTTCTTAAGGAGTTCATTAGTCATATCAGTTACCGCACTCTGAGCCTTAAGAGCAGCCTCATTATTGGCAAGACCCAACGCAAGCACCATCTGGCTTTTCCAAAGTGGAATAGTATTTACCAAAGTAGTCTGAATCTTTTCAATCATGAGCATTTCATTGTTTTGCACAAGTCGGATCTGAGGAGCCGTCTGCATAGCAATTGTTCGTGTAAGATCCAAATCAGAGAGTTTTTTCTCAAATCTATTACATGCTGACTCAAGTTTTTGAACGGCTTCAGCATCCTCTGTTTTCCCAGAAGCCTGTGCTTTAGCACGCAATTCTGCAAGCTCACCACTGCGCACGTCTTCAAGGCGCTTCTTTCCTGCGATCAGATACATGGTGAGTTCTTTAAAGTAAGAAAGATTCAAATCATAGAGCTTGTCAAGCATAGCTGCATCACGCATAAGGGTTACTTGATGTCCCTCAAGCGCTTTAACGATCTGATTAACGTTAGCCTCAGCCTTATCATAGCGCGCCTTGAGTGAAGCAAGCTTATTTGCGCCACGTTTAAAGATCCCCAAGAAACCTTTTTCATCCTCAGCGTCAAAATTCTTTAACTCGACAACAACACCAGCGATCAACTCTCCTGCTTCACCTAGGTCTTGTGTACGCACTTTCTCAAGCGCAGTCTCTGAGAAACTTGCCATCTTCTGCTGCGCACCAGCACCATAGGTGAGAATTTGCTGCGAATTAGAAAGATCAATTTGCTGAGAGAATTGCTCTACTTGCAATTTTTCTTCTTCACTCAAAGAATCATCTAATGCCGGCAATGCTGTAGCGTCTTTATTGGCACCTGCTAAATCTGTTTCAAGCGTCACCGCTTCAACAATTTGTGCATCCTGAGCAGGAGTAGGGTCAAGCGTTAGTTGAGGGGCTGGAATCTCATCAAAATTTGGTGTTGAATCTGAGGTCATGATAGGTATCCTTTCTCAAAAAAGAGTAGTGGCTGATATTAATCTGTTGCTAGTGGCTTGTCTTCATGTCAAAAGGACTTGAGGTAAGTCCCTCTTGGGCCAACATGGCATGAAGCACATCAATATCTGCCGAAACATCAAGCGAAAGATCTTGAAATGTTGCATCTAATAGTTTTTCATAGGCGCTTATTAAAACATCGAGAGTATGTTCTATCTCAGAACGTGATTTAGAAATTGTCTCTCCTTGGATTGGCTGATCCTCAAGATCATCATAAGCAGAAAGCAGACGTACGGTAGTTGGCAGATAATCATCCATAAGCTTACGAAGGCCTGAAACCACACGCAGCACTTCAATCG
>CAJMOJ010000006.1 GCA_905215035.1 uncultured bacterium | reverse complement strand
TTTCTACTTATTGTCCCCACTTTACTGCCCCTTATGCATACGTTTGCGTGCCAAACGAAGTGTTAAACAAGCACCACCTGCAAGCATGATAATACCTGCGAGAGCAAGCGCTGTCATATCACCCGTTTTAGCGGTTCCGTCTTTAACAGCCCCTGGATTATTGGTGCCTTCCGGCTCAAAGACACCCAACTCAGATGCATATACTTTACCGGTACCAATTTCAAACTCCTGTGCCTCATCAGCAACAATTTGATCGAATGCCGCACCTCCAGGAATAACGCTATAGTCTTCATCATCGCCCCAGTGGCCAGGTGTTCCATCAGGAACATGCTTGCCACCATTAGCAATGGCTTTGTTGCCAACATCCTTGCCAACAGCCGACTCGTCAACGAGAACATCAAAGGTTAGTTCATATATCTCACCTTCAAACACATCACCAATGAATACACCCAGTGTATGGTCATTGGCGTGATAAGCATCTGCCGCCACTTTAACCTGTGTACCGTTTGGCATATGCAAGACGAATGAATCAGTTTTGAGTGTTAATCCCTCAGGAATCACATCGGTAATACGAACGCCTGTCCAAACCGAACCATATTTGTCATTTTGAACTTTAATGCTGTACTGAAGCGTATCGCCTACATAAACGCTACCTAAAGGCCGTGACATATTTTTGACTGCTTTAGTGACCGTTCCTACGGGATCATCAATAGGTTGTGTCTGCTTGCCATCATTAGGCGATGCAGGATCAGATGCATACGTGTTGCCTTCGTTGTCGGCTGCACGAGCGATATTTGCAATAGCGCATCCATCGGGTGTAATCGCGGTCTGATTCAATGTTGCCTTAAAGGTAATAACCGCCGTTTGACCACCTTCAAGATCACCAATCGATGCTTTCAAGAGATGCGATGCCGCGTTATACGAACTAGCTGGAAGTGTCTTGACATCACCCTTACCAATTTGAAGCGTCATGGTATTCGGTTTAACATCAAGACCGGCTGGAATTTGGTCTTCTATTACCGCATCCGTCCACGTAGTCAACATACGTGTATTCGTTGCGGTAATGGTGTATGTAATTTCATCGCCAATCAGATTAGCATCTGAACGCGTTGTGTTAACCGCCTGCTTAGTAATACTTGGAACTGCAGTACGTGCTTTTTCAACACGAAGCGCAACGACATAATTGCGATCAATGTCTTCTAATGTCACGCCACCAGCAGTCATGAGATCAGGTCGATCGACACCATTGATCTTTATTCCCGTAAGCTGATACCCTTCAGGAATAGTCCATGTAATAGGATAATCAGACAAACCTTCAACGCGCGTATTTGATGCCGTAATTGTTACCGGTGCATCACCCGTAACGTTAGTAATGACAGAAAAGAATTTGCCTGCGGGATCAGGATCAGGTGTGAAATAAGGATCTTCGGGTGATCCTGGTTTTGGACCTTCGGGCTGCTCTTCGTCGTCAATGATGCCGTTTTCGTTGGCATCAATATTCTTGTCTGGCACGCCATCGCCATCAGTGTCGATATTTACATCAGGCACGCCATCGCCATCAAGATCCGTATTTACGTCAGGCAGTAAATCTCCGTCATTATCGATATTGATATTAGGAGTGTTCTTTTCATCTGTTGGATCAAACCCAGGTTCTGTTGGGTCAATATTATCAGGTTTACCGTCGCCGTCACGATCAACAATATTAATATCTGGCACACCATCACCGTCAGTATCAATGTTAACGTCTGGCACACCATCACCATCAGTGTCGATATTGGTATCAGGAATGCCATCGCCATCAGTATCCTTATTTATATCCGATGGGTCTGTCGGTAAAGTCGGTTTCTTATCCCCTCCTGGATTGGAAGGATCAGTTGGGTCCGATGGGTCGGATGGATCAGTTGGGTCCGATGGATCCTCAAACCATCCATCATCGGTCCATTCAGGTAAATGTTGCTCATCCTTTACAAATACCGCATGAACATCATGGCTTGATTGAATATCGTCAAAAGGATAGAGGCCCTTTGATTGAATCTGAGCGTTAGCAGGAAGTGGCGAGTGCTCAGAATAGACTTGAATAGTCGCATCTTCCTGACCCATTTGAGCCTCAGGGTAATAAATATTAATACCATCAACGGTTAAGCTTTGAAGGCTCCAACCGTCTTCAGCTTCCCAATCAACAGTATACTGATCTCCCTTCTTCACGATTGAAGAAGGAGCAATGGTTCCGTGTCCCGTGCGCGATGTATTGATTTTGACAAGATCGTCTTCATCAATCGCTACGGTTCCGGCTTGTGCTTTTGGCTTTACGGTAACAATCACATTCAAATCAGCATCAACTGCATCAATTGCAAGGTGAGCGCTTGATTTATCATCGGCAATAATCAGTTTATCCTTGTATTGATCAGTAACATCATTGCCTGCCGTATCAAATATAACGACAGAGTCAACTTCATAATTTCGCGTATCAGAAACAATGGCCTCAATATCGTGCGATGCGCCTGCTTCAACATCTCCTGATCCTGTCAGGGAAGCAGGGCCGCCTACCAGCTGGGTTGTCACGGCGTAGTTAGATGACGATGAGTTGTCTCTATCAATAGCAACTTCTACGCTATGATCTCGCTCAATTTTTGAAAAACTAATTGAAGATTTTCCGAGCAAGTCAGGACGACTAATGCCATCCACCTTGATACTAGAGACTTTATAGCCTTGGGCTACCTTCCATTCAACTTTGTAGTTATTGGTTTCTGCACTGTTTTTTACAAAAGCCTTTGTTGGAGTAATGCTTGAAGCCGATCCACCACCTGAAAGTGATGTAGTGATTCTTACATGCTCATTAGGTATTACCGCTGCTTCATCATCTTTAGCAAACTCAACAACAACATAGCGGTCACTCTGAATGTCAGAAATAGTGG
This sequence comes from uncultured bacterium, assembly GCA_905215035.1. Classification (GTDB taxonomy): domain Bacteria; phylum Actinomycetota; class Coriobacteriia; order Coriobacteriales; family Eggerthellaceae; genus Anaerotardibacter. The sequence goes on along the minus strand of CAJMOJ010000006.1, from coordinate 45,370 downwards.
TCTTGCCTGGCGTAAAGTCGGTAATCATCACATCATCAACCCACACCGATTGCACATGGTAGCCCTCTGCTGGCTTCCAAGCTACATCAATATTGCTGCCAACATCAAAAGGATTGGTTCCTGAGTCAGAAGTAACTTCGAGAGTACCCTTACCTCGCTGGCTTACAATAACGTTCCACGTTTTTATCCATTTAGCATAGAGATGCGCTTCACCTTTTACTTCATCTTTGTCTGCATCAGTAAAAACAGCAGTCTCTTGAGTAAGAGCATCACCAACACAATCAGGGGTCTTATACCATCCAGCAAAGCGATAGCCTTCACGCGTAGGATCTGTTGGCCAACTTGCTGCCTTGTTTTCATCAGTCAGAAGCGTACGTGCAACAACCTGATCGGTATCGCTTCCATCATTGTAGTGGTAGTTAAGCTTTTGCGTTGTTACTCTAATGGGAACAATCGTGTCTGAACTTACGTTTCCTGCATAGTCTACAGCGTAAATGTGAGCGTAATAAGGCTGACCAATAGTGAGGCCATTGACCTCATATTCTGCTTTCTCAGATGCGGTGGCAGCACTTACAAAATGATCCTCATTTTTTGCAGCCGCAGGAAGTGCCTCAGTATTGGAGTTTGTGGTGACATTAACATAATATCCTTTTAAGCCTGAAAGGGCTGTCATCTTAAAGACTTCATCACTATTAGGGTCAGTTTCGGTCGTCGACCAAACCTCCTCATAGAACATATCGGGGTTCTCTAATGCGATTTGAGGAACCCCCTGAATGCGATAAGCATATTCAGTTCCCTTATCGTTTGACCCCGACATTTCAAAAGTAGCTCCATAGGTAGTTGCATCAACATCCTCAGAAATGTTGAGATTGCTGACACTTGCCTTATCGGGAGCAGTAGGCTTAGCCTCATCAATGAAGGAAGCATCACGTGCGGTTGTTGTGGTTGTTGATTGAGCAAGATACACCAACGTATTGGCAAAAACTTTTGCTTCATCTTCAGTTGCCTGACCACTTGAATGGCCTGTTTGAATCATGGCAATAGAACCATTTGTCGCAAGATAATAATTATCAGTTGCTATATCTTGGCCAGGAGTAATTGCAGTACCTAATGGTGCACCTGCAGAATTACTAAACTGCATCCATACGCGAGGTTTTGAAGCACCTGGTGAATAATTTCCTCCAAGTTTCTGTCCCAACATATGTGTTTGAGGAATATTGAGCGTTTTTCCTTCAAGATTCCATGGTCTACTCGTCAAAAAGCCGGTATCAACAACTTTGACGTAGGTTGAAAGGTAGGTAGTTGCTTGATCTTGTGTTGTGATATTTAAATGATTGGGATCTGCAAACAAATTAAAATAAGTTCTTGCTGCAACGCCACTGTATGACGTTAGCGTATCATGGCCAAACATTAAGCCGCCGCCCGCATTATGAAAACGCTCAGTTGCATCACGTGAAGCAGCGCTTAAATCTTGGCTTGCATTTGCGTCATAGGTACCAAACATAATAACGCTGTATTGATACTCGTTAGTCAATTCCCCTGTATCAGGATCAGTCTTGAGATATTTGTCAGGATTAGCGTTATAGTCGCTGATCAAAACAGGTGTTACTTTAATAATGCCTTTGCCTACCGTTGTTTGACTTCCATCAAAGTCAATTGCGGGAGTTGCCATCCAGTTCTTTAAATAATTCATAGATGCAGCATTGGGTGCCACATTCAAAACACGCACCTGACCATCACGTTTGTCGGTATCCACCGGAGACCGTGTTTCCCAATTGGTCCAAGATCCATTGTCGTTCCTCTTGGATTGCCACATTTTAAACGTATACGGACGACCCGGATCCGCCATACCCTCACCAGGACGAAGCGGATTCTCAACTGGACGTGTCCATTCCAACTCTGCCATAATCTGTCCATCATCAGCAACAGAATAGTAGCCATTCAGATTAATATGCTCTGCTTCATATTGCGGAGGGACATAACCCTCAGGCTTCTCAGGAGTACCCCCTCCCGCAGCATATGCAGGTTGCGAGAGCAGTGGCAGAAAAGCCAGAACAAGACAACAGGTTAAAAGGACAGAGACTGCCTTCTTGATAGTAACCATGACCCCTCGTTTCAACTGTATGATGCAGCTAAAGAAACGCACTTTTGCTTTGCGCCACTACATCATTGCCCGATAAAACAGTTTTACGAGACTATCATGTCATCTTTTTGTAACCAAAGCAACAATTATTCGTTACGATCAGTTATTTATTTGATATAACCAGCATTTCAAAGCGAAATCACGCTGACAACCACAAAAGTCACAGAAACACAACAAGAGAAGGGATTGAACTAAGTTCAATCCCTTCTCTCAAAACATGTATACACAATACGATAGATATACCTACTAAGAGATACTCCTCTTACTCTTTACGCATGCGCTTGCGCATAAAGAGCAACGCAAAACAAGCGAGCAATCCAATACCAACAACACTAAAGGCAATCGTACTCGTCATATCCCCTGTCTTTGTTGTGGATGACTTATCGTTTGATCCCTGCCCATCTGTCTGCGAAGAACCGGCTGCAGTAGATGAGTTATCTGCAGATGCCGGGATTGGCTCAAGAATCACTTCAATGGTGTGTTCCTTATCAATGTCAGCAAAGGTATATTCAAATGCATCAAGCAACTCGGGATGCTCTACCCCATCGATAAGGACTTTTGCCACGCGATACTTCACACCATTAATCTCTCCGACAGTCCAGGTAACCGTATGGTCTTTGCCCTTTACAACATTCATGGATGCAGAAATAGTGCCTGGGCCACCTTTGAGGCTTGTCTCAATCATAAAGGTATCGCCCTGCTCATTATCTGAGACATCACTGCGCGTTTGTGGAACCACGTCATCGCCTGGTGCACGTTTCTCAACAACAAGCGTCACGGTATATTCCTCACCAGGTTTAAGATCTTTTTCGAAATCAGCAATATTGACAGTACGTGTTGATGGGTCAACTGGATAATGCGTGTCGTTAATAACGACCTCTTTAGTATCATAACCTTCAGGAAGCGTCCAAGTTACATGAGGCGGGTTAGGGTTATCAGGCGTAATGGAAACAATACCACCACCTGAAACCTCTCCAGGACCACCTTCGACACCAGGAATAACCGTGATAGTGCGATCATCGGTATTGTCAGGATTGGCGGTCTGTCCCTGCTCAGCAAAGTAGACCTTAACAATATGATGGTTAGCAATGCCACCAATACCCATATTGAGACGCTGCTCATCTGCTTGGTTAACATCAACATGCTCAGGCTCAAACACCGGATCTACCGCAGCGGCATTAGCTTCTGCAGTAAGCACGTCAAGCGCTAACGCTTCTACCCCTGCAGTATCAGTAGACTCATCATGCACTCCTGTAGCATCAGAAGTTCCAGTTGATCCAGAAGATTTGAATGATTCTGGTCCCTCAATAGTTTGATTAGTTATATTCGTTGCCATATGCTCGGCGCTTCCCGTAACTACAGTCGCACCATATTTCGCAGCTTGGCTCGATGTTGCAGCTGCCTCATCTGAAGTAATTACGTTGGCCTCTTTAGTGGTCCCATCACTCACCTCATTTACTGATTGCGTTTGGGCATTGTCAGCATTGGAGGCTCCGTTCTGGTTAGCATTGTCAGAACCACCAACAACACCACCGGTATTTGACTCTTTAAAGACCTCTTGTCCATCTATAGAGATGTAGGATATATGGCTTCCACCAGCAGGCTCTCCCATAATATCGACATACTCTTGTCCTTTATAGCGAGCTTGCGATGGAGACACGGTGCCATTACCATACTTAACAATTGAAACGTTATAGATTACTGGTCTTACCGTAACGACAACTTCTTTATTCTCTTTAATGTTAGCAAGATCGATATCGTGCTCATCCTTACCTGCGGCTTCAGCACCATTTACTTCAACCTTCACCACTTCATATACGGCATAGTTGGGGTCTCTATGATTAGTTGTGGTTTGGATTACCGGCTCCCATGCAACGTGATAATCATCGCCGCGCGCTACCGTTGATCCACTCGTGATCGTACCTGGACCACCTTGGATTTTGGTGGTAACTAACAGGTCGTCTTGAGACAATGCAGGTTCTGCACCAACAGGTCCATAAACCACATCGACAACATGATTTGCACTCAATTGGGAGAAGGTATAGCTGCCCGCTTGCGTTGGATCAACCTCGATTGCCACACCATCAATCATGACTTTTTTAATCTCATATCCAGGCTCTGGCTGCCAGGTTACCTGACCCGAATCACCTTGATTGAGCACCATCGAAGGGCTCACGACAGCGCCTTTGGAGCCGCCATATCGATTAACCGTAATGGTATAAAAACCGTTGCTTGTACTTGGTTCCATGACAGGTAGCGATGCAAGCGTAACTTCAACCGTATGATCAGCACTAATTCCTGCAAACTCATAGGTATTAATACCGTTCATGACTTTGCCATCGACTTCCACCAGTGCAACATAGGTATAAGGACCCGGTTGCCATGACACGCTAGCAGATGATCCCTTAGCAACAGTTTGAGAAGGACTAATGCTTGCTCCTTCCACTGCTCCTTTGAGTTTAGTTGAGATACTAAATACTTGTGTTGCAGGATCGCTCGGGGTCGGGTTGTCCTCAATCACATAATCAATGTCAACCTCAACGTCCACGCCACTTGGATCAGGATAAACCACCGTAATTACATACTCGCCCGGCACGGTTGGATCGATCTCGTCAACAACCATGCCGCCCTTTTTGATAGTAATTACCGGATCCACCCCCTCAGGAATTGAACCCTTGCTGGGATCATCAGGGTCACTTGGGGTACCAGGCTCTACATCAGGGCCATACGCATCTTCAACGATCTTTTCGATATCGTCTTTAGTCACCGGAGGCGTCCCGGGATCTTTGATTTTCTCGGTAATAACAAGAGGATCAGGATTGCCCGATGGGTCTTGTGTCAAATTATTGACTGGCCTATCTACAACCGCAAGATCAGCATTCTTGAAAATTACTCGATAATTTCCATCTTGCGTATAGTATGCCCCGTCACTTGCTTGCTCGACTTTGGTAAAGCTCGGAACAAGGGTATAGGTTCCTTTCTGTGGATTTACTGTTTGCAAGACAAGACCGCCACGCGTTGAAGATACATAGGAAACCTCACCGAGCACCGCATCAATTGTCTCGTTGGGAGCAAGCATATTTTCAGGCCACTCGACAGGCCACGTCTGCGTTGTTCCTTCTGGCGTAGCACCAGCTACTACAATACTTTCAGTCTTAGTTGCACTACCTTCTTTAAAGGTAGCGGCGTTATTGGTATACAGACCACCAATCGGCGCTGATGGATCAAGCGATGTGGTGAGTGTAATGCCCTCAATCCATGAAACAATAGGTTTATTGTTTTGCATATAGGCCGATGAGATCACCAAATCACGAGGAATAATAGAGCCCGTTACCACTAAATCACCATCAGAAGTTAACCCCGACAAGGTGTAGTCAGCACTATCAACTCCTTTAACACTCACCCCATGCAGCACGAGCTGCATACCGTCATCAGTCGCTGCCTTCTCATAGGTTGCAGAGGTATAGGATAAATAGGCTTGCGCACCGGGAAGGATCACATCAGAAATATTGAGCGAGCCAGCTGGTGCAAATGCAGTGCCATCATATGTCTTAGTATAGGTACGTCCCGCAACAACCTGTGTAACACCATTAGGATTAGTGGGATCATCAGGATCACTATCTTTGATTTCAGTACCTTGGGTAGCATCCGGTGTGCCGCCAGGATTTGATGGATCCGATGAGGTTGGCGTTGCAGGTTGCGTTACATCAACAGGCTTAGGTTTAATCTTAAACGTAGCACTTCCTTGTTTGTAAGGAACTGCTTCTTGGGTTGTACCATCGTCTTTAACATATGATGTTTGATACATTGCATTTGATTCAACTTTATAGGTACCAGCATGAGTTGGCTCACCATCAAGCTTGATCCAAGAATCAGAATCTTTAGGATTGCCACCCTCTTTCAATTGATAGAAGGTACGCTCAATTACTGCCGGCTCTACCTTGCCGTCGTCTTTTTTGCCAATAATAGTCTCAACTTCGCCACCATTAGCGTTTTCTTGAATGCGAAGTGGGCTTCCAACAACAACATCATCAGCCTCAGTGGTAATGGTTTGACCAGTTGGATCAACATTGATGTCAACCTTTACATAGACATCAACATTAGCATCGCCAGAGCCATCACCACTGCCATCATCAGCATCACCAGGCATATCGCCATATTCAATAACATACTTCAATCCGCTATAGGCAATAGGAAGGTCATTCCATTCACCGTGCGTATCAACTGATGTTGTTCCAAGGCTAACCGCTAATTGCATCCATTTTTCACCAGTGCGATAACCATCAGGTTGTGCACTTGCCCAGAACATAAACATAGGCTCGTTGGTTTCAGGATTAGTAGCTGGCCTACGATCAACATTAGACATACACTCGCCCATCTTTATGCCAGCTTCAGGTCCTGACACCCAATAATACTGACTATAGGCGCCTGAATGATAGGTGGCATCTTGCGACCAGCGATTTGGATATTGCGATGCGCCAAAGCGATAGTTTTGCGCCCAATCAGAGCTACGCATAGTATAGGTATCGTCACAGGTACCACCCATCCAGGTATCGGTATGTACCAGCGAGTACACAAAATCATGCTCTTCTCTACTCGTCACCGTAACAAGATAACCTTGCATGCCCATATAGGTATGCTCTTCAGCTGCACGCAATGCTTGATCCCAGCTTTTTGAAGTATCAACAGCGCCTGAGGCAGTTTTGCCAACTTCGTAGTAGTGACCATTGAGTGAGTTGTAGTCAAGGGTACGCGTTACCGGATCAAAGCTCGCAATCATACGCAAGCTTTTAGTTGTTGTTGCATCTGAGAGCGTGATAGTAAGGTTGTTGCGAAGGTAGGTTTCCCACTCCCCTGGCGTAGCACCTTGAGCATTGTTGACCGATTTATTGCCATGCTTTGTTGCATCCCATACAACAAAGTTGCCCGAAGAAGTGAAGTTTACTTCATCAGCAGTAGTAATAGCTGAAGTAAACTGCACCGTAATTGACTTGATTAATCTATCAGGAGAATTTGAAAATACCTGTAGATGCGGAAAAGCATACGTATTAGAGCCTGGAGCAATAGGGGTAGCAGCTCCTGCTTTAATCGTTAACGTGTCAGGCTGCACTGATGACGATGAGTCTGCCTGACTCGATGCTTGTTCTTGTACATGAGCCTCATCAGCCCAGGCATCAAGCGGGCTTATGCCACCTATGGGCAGCATAAGCGACAATGCCAGAATAATAGCAAGTGCGCTATAGGCACTCTTCTTTAAAACATGTTGCATAATGACCTACTTTCAAGCAGAAATGGCAACGAACAATTCTGCTTTAGCCCGATTTTTAAGTCACCGTTCATCATAGCAACGCGCGTCTTTAAGATAAAGAAAAAACAGCAGCTTTATGACAAAAATAATGTATTTTGTTTCACTTTAAGTGATAGTTCGTAACAAACTTATGACTTGCTATTCATTGTTTTCAGGCATAGGATGATTATCAAAATACCCCGTTTGTCCACGCACATTCCAAGCGCAAACAGCAAAGAGCATGCAAATAATAAGCGTAATCAAAGATGACATTTCTAGATGACCAACAGAAATATCAGAAGCCACCTGCCAACTCATCAAAATAGCATTAATTAAAATAGCCCAGAAAAAGAGACCGATCTTTTTAGGGTCTTTAGCACCGCGCAGTCCCAAGAGCGCCATGACAAAGTTATAGCAACCAAAAATAAGGGTATTGATGGTGATCGATAAACCACCCGCAACATCACTCAAATAGAATTGAGCAAATTGAGCAAGGCAAACAAAAACAATTCCAGCAGCAATTTCCAGCACAGAATACACGAGGAGCAAAATACATAACACACGCGTGCGGCGTTGCCACTTAGAATACGGTCTTCCATCTGCTGAAATTAATTCTTTTTTTGTTCTCTTAGATGCTATACGCCTTTGAATACGAGCACCTTTTGGTTTTTTAATCTTGCTATTTTTGCTGTTGTTTTTGATAGCTTCATCCATTATCAGTAACCTGTAACTTGTCTAACGTCATAAGTTTCAAGTTACTATTGTGCCATAAATCCTGAGCTTAAAGATCAATCCGCACACGATGCTCTTTGGCAATGACCAAGAAAGAGTTATCAAAGAGAAACTTGAGAAAAAGAAGGCACCGTGTTCTCCTACGCAGTACTTAACAAGGAGTTTCACGGTGCCTACTACATTGCTCTAGAGTAATTTTCTATAACCGCAGTGGTTACTTTTTATTCTGGAACGCTCCTCTCCTTGTCACAATCACTACACACGCAGCCGCTGCGCACAGTGCGAGACACGGAATGACGGGAATCGAATCTGCGGTTTTAGAAGTAGACGTATTCGAATTAGATACGCTCTGATTATCTATCGAAGCACCTTCTTCATGCTCCGGATTATGAGGAATAGGCTCAAGCACTACTTCAATCCCATGGTCTGCTGCAAGATCTTCAAAAGTATACGATGTTGCATCAAGCAATTCTGGATGTTCAACGCCATCAATAAGAACCTTTACAACGCGATAAGCAACACCATTAGCCTCGCCCACGCTCCATGTTACCGTATAAGGATCTCCTGCCTTAATAACACCTGTTGCACTAATCGTACCCGGTCCTCCTGTTAATTTAGTCGATACGGTAAAGGTGTCTCCCTTATCCGAAATATCAATGGTGCGCTGAGCAGGCAGAACGTCATCACCTGGAACCCGTTTAGTGACTTCTACCGTAAAGGTGTGATCAACAGCAGGGTCCAGCAAGTTTTGATAACGAGGATCACTCAAATCAATGGTTCTTGTATCAGGATCAACAGGATAGCGCTCACCGTCAATGATAACCGCCTCAGTTTCATATCCATCAGGAATGGTCCACGTAATCTCACCTGGTTTATCTTTGTCAACAATACCGCCACCCGTGATTTGTCCCGGGCCACCATCAATACCAGGAATAATGGTTACCGTATTCCCATCTCCTTTTACGGTATCTGGATTGGCTTGATCTCCGGTTTCAGCAAAATACACCTTAATAAGATGAGATTGCGCAACACCCTTGAGATCCATATCTAATTTCTGTGTGTCAGCCTGCTTAACAATGGTGTTTTCAGGATCATATACCGCAGCAGCGGCATCAGCCGTAGAAGTTACCAAAGAAAGTGCTTGCACTTCAACACTTTGAGCGTCAGATTTAACGCCTTCCTGCGGGGTCCCATCGCCAGCCTGATTATCTTCCCCTTCATCTGCCTTTTCAGAAGCAAGAGCCGATGAGTCCGACTCGGATGAAGTCAGGTTTTCAGTAGCCGAAACACCTCCTGATACATTCGAGCCAGCAGAAGCACCAGAGCTCTTTGATTCCGCGTTTGTTTTACCCAATGTCTGATCAATGGCTTGATCTATGCTTTGAGTCATAACACCCAACGCATTTTGCGTTCCTGCACCACTCTGACCATCACGCTCATCAAACTTCTTCTCTCCATCAACCTCAATATAAGAAATATGAGAAGCGCCCTGAGGAACAGCATTAATATCTACATATTCTTGTCCCTTATAAAGGCTTGTTGATGGCGAAGCCGTACCATTGCCATACGTAAGAATCGAAACCGTATAGATTACTGGTTTCACCGTAACAACAATATCTTTATTCTCCTTAATGTTATCCAAGAGCAAGGAAGAATCATTAACGCCAGCGGCTTCTACACCATTGACTTCAATTTTTTGTACTTCATATACCGCATACGCAGGATCATGGATATCGGTTGTGGTCTGGATAACAGGACTCCAAGCCACCTCATAGCTTTCACCCTTTGACACGGTAGAGCCACCAGTAATTACACCAGGACCCCCTACAATTTGGGTAGTGACCAAGAGGTCTGTTTGGCTCATGGTAGCCTGAGAGTCAATGGGAGCAAAAATAACATCCACGACATGATTTGCAGAGACATCGGCAAAGGTATAGCTACCTTGCGTAATTGTCGATGGGTCTACTGGCTTTCCGTCAATCATGACCGATGTTACTTCATAACCCAGATCTGGCTGCCAGGTGATTTGGCTCGACTGGCCCCCTGATACAACCTGCGATGGGCTTACCGTAACACCTTTTGATCCACCATACTTGTTAACGGTAATTGTGTAGAAGCCGTTTGTATTCTTTCCACCAAGATCAGGCATCTCAGCAAACGTCACTACCACCTCATGATTGGAGGTAATGTTAGAGAAATCAAAAGATCCTGTATTGGCGACAGTCTTACCATCAACCTCAACCAAGGCAACATAGGTATAGCCTGCAGCCTTCCATTCAACATGTGCTGACGATCCTTTTTCTACATTTTGGGTTGGAGTTATAACCGCACCAGAAACAGCACCCTTAATCTTGGTAGACACCGTATAAATGCGTGCTGTTTCACTAGGCGTATCTTCTGGCTCAATAATGTAGATAATGTCTACCTCAGTATCAGTTCCCTGAGGATCGGGGTACACAACATGAATGTGATATTCACCTGGTTCACTTGGATCAATCTCATCTAATACAACCCCACCTTTAGTGATCGTGATAATAGGATCAACATCATCAGGGATTACGTTAGTAGGATGATTAGGATCAGGATCAAAGTGGTCTTTGATGATCTCTTTAATATCATCATCGTCAATAGGTTTAGAACCTGGTTGGCTAGGATCAGTTACCGGTTCTGTAATAACGATAGGATCAGGATTACCATTCTCATCTTCAGTAAGGTTGTTGGGTGTTCCTCCCTCAACAGACAATACCGCATTATTAAATATCACATGATAATTGTGCACCAGAACAGGCGTACCATCTGCACTATTTATTTCCTTATTGGTGTAGTACTGTCCGTCATCTGCTTTAACAACATTGCTAAAGCTAGGAATTAACTGGTAAGACCCTTTTTGCGGATTGCTCGGCAATAAAGTCAGACCGCCATTGGTTTTAGCAGTATAAGAGACAGTACCTAACGTATCAATAACGGTGTCAGTAGGAGCCAAAAGGTTATCGGGCCACACACGTTTGCCATCTACAATCTTGACTTGCGCGTCCGTTGCTACACCTACATTGTTAGCAAAAAGACTAGAAGTCAAAGGACCTGTAGTGGAGCTATCGGTCATAGCAACACCGGTAATCCAAGTAGTAATAGGCAAACCACGAACAATATAAGACGAAGAAACTACCACATCACGAGGAGTAATCTCGCCCTGAACCGTTAGCTTTTTATCAGCTGAGATACCTTTAATGACGTAGTCGGAAGCATTCTTGCCCTTAATTTCAACGCCCTCTAATTGAAGATTGCGCTGCCCATTATCAGCCACATCATATGAAGCGCTCGTAAACGTAACATATGCTTGTCCGTCGTAAGCTAACGTATCAGAAATATTGAAATTCTTTGCGCCCAACCAGTCAGTTGTACCATCATAAACCTTGTCAAAATTGCGTGGAGCAACCTCTATCTTTGCGCCATTCTCATCTTCAATTTCTGTAGCCTGAGATGCATCAGGAGTTGAAGGATCGGATGGCGATGTGGCTGTCTTAGTTACATCAATTTCCTTAGATGCAATAGTAAAGGTTGCTGTTCCTTGTTCGTAAGGAACAGGGTTCTCATTTTCAAGCTCAGAATATGTTGCATCAGAGAACACCTTATAAGTTCCTGCATGATAGGGAACTCCATTGAGTAGTTCATCTTCAGGTACCTCTATCCAATCAGTCTCTGCAGCACCCGAAGCGCCCTCTTTAAGTTTTTTGAACGTGTGATTTACTTCAGTTTGCTTGGTAATTTCAAGTCCAGCCTGATCATAGCCGACAATAGTAACTACCTCACCTGACGCGGCAGTATCCTTGATAACAACCGGTTGTCCAACGACCGTGTCTTTGACCTCAGTTACAATGCGATCGGGCTTGGTAAGCGTGATATCAATATTGACTTCCAGATCAAGGTCAATATCAACATCTCCCGAGCCGCCCGTATTGTCATCGCCGCCAGGCTTGTTATCGCCTTCCATGCCACCGTACTCAATGATGTAGGACTGAACCCAACAACCTGAATTCAAATTAGGGAAATTAGGAAAGTCATTCCACAAACCACTTCCGCCAAGCATATGCAGACAATACTCGCCATCATTTGATCCGCCTACCCTTGCGGTGTATCCGATCTGGTTAGAGTTATTGGGCTCTCCACTATTCCAATGAACATAGTTTCCATTAACCGATGTGCTTCCTACAGAGAAATATGTGCCTGCTTCTGGTCCTGTTACCCAGTAATACTGTTTACTCGCCACAGGACTATTGTTGTATGGATTAAAGCTGGGATGACAGGTTGCGCCAAGCCATGCATTTGAACTAATGAGCGAATAAATAAAATCGTTTTCTGCCTGATCAGTAATAGTCGCAAGATAGCCTTGCATGCCCATATATTTTGAGGCCGTAGCTGAATCTCGCGCTTCAGTCCATGTTACCGTTGTTCCCGATCCATTAGTGCTATCAGGCCCATTTTGAGCATACGTTCCTTTTGGAACAGTGACGAGTTTATAATAGTGTCCCGTCTCTGCACGGAAATCATATGTCTCAGTTACTGGGGTTGGGCTTACGATCATTCTCAATGTAGCGCTATTCTCTTTATTTGCTAACTGAATGGTCAGATAGTTACGTAAAAAAGTTTGCCATTCAGCAGCTGTCGCACCTTTTTCATTGTTGATTGAACGATTGCCGTGCTTATTTCCACCATATGCTACAAAGCCAGCATTTGTATCGGCTGCATCAATCGTTGTCACTGTTGGATTATGACCTTTATCAAAACCAATAAGATCGTTATTTCCAATAGCAGAAGTAAACTGAACCGTAATAGAGGAGAATTTCTTTGATGCATCCGAACAATTAACAGTCAGATTCGGAAATGAATACACAACAGTATTTCCGTTTGTAGAAACAATATGAGCACGCCCCGAAGTAATATTGAGCGTGCCAAAATTTTCGTCCGAATTATTTTCAGCTTGCACTTCTATAGCACTGGCATCGTTATTCTCATCAGCCCAAGCGCTGCGGTGAGTACCCCCCCCAGAGGGATCATGAGGGTTGAAGCAAGAATGAACGCCAGCGTTACCAGCAAGCTTTTCTTACCAATGTGCTCCATAGCAACCTTCTTTCAAGCAGAATTGCCACAAAATGGCCTTTTATCCAAGTGCCCTCAAAAGAAGGTTTTCAAACCCTATCCTTCTTACATCGTGCCTACTTGGATAGATTTCTGCTATTGCCCGATAATGAAAGATGGCGATATTTTAAAGCATCTGACCGCAAAAAGAAATAAATTTGGAATAAACGCCTACAGCACCACCAGTTAATGCCGCCAAGCCCTTACAAATATGCCTCCTAAGACAACCTAAAATAACAAATGCCGTACGCTTTGCATCCTCTATATCAAACACAAAAGCATACGACATTCGTCATTTATACTATTTTTATTGCTGCTTGTTGTCACTTATGCGTTATAGCTTGCGTTTGCATCTCTAGCTAGTACCCAAGCGGCTATCTTTACATCTTGCACTTACCCCTTATTCTTACGATTCTCTCTTTGATTCTCGTAATCTATTAACCGCGCACTTCTGCTCCTGTTGCTTTGCAAACCTTGGTAATCAATTTATCATGCTGTTTTTCTACCTCTTCAGAAGTGAGGGTTCTATCTGCTGCACGATACTCAAGCGCATAGGCCATAGATTTCTTGCCAACACCCAGCTTTTCATCACTGCGATACACATCAAAAAGCGCTGCAGAGTCAAGAAGTTTGCCACCCGCAGAAGAAATGCACTGCATCAAGCGCTCGTTCGTAACATCTTCATCAACCACAAAAGCAACATCCATGGTAACAGCAGGGAATACAGGAACCTCTTTGTAGTCGCGCGCAGGCTGGCTTACGCTAATAAGCTTATCGAGATCAAGTTCGAAAGCTACTACCGGCGCCTCTGCGTCAAATGCTTGAGCGACAAGAGGATGAATCTCTCCTACCCAACCAAGCACCGTACCACCAGAAAGTACCTGAGCCGCACGACCAGGTTGTAAGTGCGGCGCCTCATCGGCAGATAATGCTTTAAACCGAGGCTTTGGGATAGCAAGTTCGCGAATAAGATTTTCGATTACACCCTTGCCATCAAAAAAGTCGAAGGGAGCAGGTGTATCATTCCAGGCAGGATCGCCCATAGCACCCGCCAACACAGCAGCTAGGCGGCGGCGCTCCTTGGGCTTTTTCTTACCTTCAGCGCCAAAGAAAACCACTCCTGTTTCGTAGAGTTCCACATTTTTGACACCGCGGTTTTGATTGTAGGCAACACTGCGCAAAAGGCCGGGAATGATAGACTGACGCATCACGGACTGCTCAGCATTGAGGGGATTCATAAGTTCGACTGCTTCTCCAAGACCTTCAAGAGGAAGACGCAATGCTTCAAGTTCATGAGGATCAGCAAACGAGTAGGTCATAGTCTCATTAAGTCCCGATGCACGCATCGTATTGTTAATGATATCTTGCTTTTGCTCATCAACAGAACGCGTACCCACACGACCGCGACCACCCGGAAGCGTTGCAGGAATACGATCCATGCCATAGAGACGTAAGACTTCCTCATAAAGATCAATCTCACGTTCAAGGTCAGGACGGAAGGTAGGCGCAACAACGTCAAGCATATCAGCATCGTGATCAGAATAGGCAACCTTGCAGCCGAGGCGCTCTAAGATATCAACGATGAAATCACGAGGAATTTCAGCACCCATCATAGCCTGGAAGCGCGGAATTCTAAAATTGAGGGTTACCGGCATGGTCTGTTCAGGGTAAACATCAACAAGACCCTTACACACGCTACCGCCGGACACTTCTGCAAGCAGCGCCGCTGCCGCATCAGCAATTGTGGCGATGGGGTTATCATCGACACCACGCTCATAGCGCATGGAAGCCTCTGAAATGAGGCCCAGGTTACGCGATGTGCGTGAGGTGTGTCCTGGATTAAAAGTTGCTGCCTCTAAAAGTACCGTAGTTGTGGTGTCGGTAACCTCAGAATCAAGACCACCCATAACACCGGCAAGAGCAATAGCGCGATCAGGCGTTGCAATCACTGACATATCAGATGTAAGCACACGCTCTTCCCCGTCCAAGGTAGTAAGAATTTCACCATCTTTGGCAGGACGAACAATAATATGCGCACACTCACCCGCGGTAGCCCCATCGGCAGACTTTTCTGCAATCTTGTCATAGTCAAAAGCATGCAGTGGCTGACCAAAAAGGAACAAGATGTAATTAGTTACATCAACCACGTTGTTGATCGAACGCGCACCAGCTGCCGTCACGCGCTCAGCCAACCAATCAGGAGAAGGACCTACCGTCACGTTTTTGATCACACGTGCGGTATAGCGTTTACATCTGTCCACGTCTGCAATCTCGACGGTTGCAAGATCTGAAGTTTTAGGAAGCGACGAATCTTCATTGAGTTCAGCAGCCATATGAGCTAACGGATTCTCAAAATCCTCCTGGTACATTGCGCCGACCTCACGTGCCATGCCCACCATAGACAAGCAGTCAGGACGGTTAGGTGTGATTTCAAGATCAAGTACCGTATCAGCAAGCTTCATATAGTCAGCAAAAGGAACACCTACCGGAGCATCAGAGGGAAGAATCATGATGCCATCATGATCTGATCCAATACCAAGCTCACGTGCCGAGCAGTTCATACCCATGGACACCACACCACGCAACTTTGACTTTTTAATTTTAAAGTCACCAGGCAAAACGGCACCAATCTTAGCGACAACAATATGATCACCCTGGTTGAAGTTTTGAGCACCGCAAACAATCTGAAGCGGCTCATCTTCTCCTACCTCAACTTTAGTGACCCACATGTGATCGGAATCAGGATGTGGCTCTTTTTCAAGTACAACACCGGTGACGACATGATCAAACGCATCACCCGTACGCTCAACGCCTTCAACACCCGTGCCCGTAAGATCAAGCTGATCGCAAAATGCCTTAAGATCCGATGGAACGGCGACGTAGTTTTCAAGCCATTTTAAGGAAACTCTCATAGTATGACCTCCTAGAACTGACGCAAGAAACGCATATCGCCTTCGAGAAGCATGCGTAAATCAGGGACGTTATATTTCAGGCACGCAACACGCTCGACACCAACACCAAAGGCAAAACCGGAATAGACCTCTGGATCAATGCCGGACATACGCAATACGTTAGGATCAACCATGCCGCAGCCTAAGATTTCAAGCCAGCCGGTGCCTTTGCACATGCGACAACCCTCTCCGTGACAAATGCCACAAGATACATCAACCTCTGCAGAGGGCTCCGTAAAGGGGAAGAAATGCGCACGGAAGCGTGTCTTACGCTCAGGACCAAACATTTGCTTGCAGAAATAATCAAGCGTACCTTTTAGATCACCAAAGGTGATGCCTTTATCCACCACAAGGCCCTCAACCTGAGTGAACTGAGGAAGGTGCGATGGGTCAGCCACATCACGACGATATACTTTACCCGGCGCAATAATATAGATAGGAAGTTCTTGGTCTTCCATCACGTGTACCTGCACTCCTGATGTTTGTGTGCGCAAAAGTACGTCAGACTCACCTTTAACGTTTGCCTCATCGCCTGATTTATCAACCACATAGAAGGTGTCTTGCATGGAACGCGATGGGTGATCAGCCGGAGCATTGAGCGCAGTAAAGTTATACCAATCCGTCTCAACCTCAGGACCGGTTGCTACCGTGTAACCAAGACCCAAAAATACTTCAGCGATCTCATCAGAGATGGCGTTAATCAAGTGGCGGGTACCCATTTGCTGAGCACGACCCGGCAACGTAACATCAACCGCGTCAGCCGCCATCTTAGCCTCAAGCTCAGTTGCGGAAAGCGCGGCCTTTTTAGATTCGAGCGCGGCTTCTACTTCATTGCGCACCGCATTAACCGTCTTGCCGACCTCAGCACGCTCCTCTTTAGGCACCTGACCCATTGAGCGCAAATAGCTCGTCAGGGTTCCGGATTTACCCACTACTTCAATACGGATAGCCTCAAGCGCCTCCGTATCAGCTGCTGTTGCAATGCGATCAAGCGTCGAAGTGCGCAGCGCGTTGACTTCTTCAACAATAGCCATGTGGCATCTCACCTTTCTCTTCAACTAAAAAGAGCCCTTTTCATCTAAGGATCTTCGTTTCTTCATATCGCTCCGTAAGCGTTACTAGTCGTATCATGCAGCTAGCAACACGCGCGATAATCCAACGATCCAAGGACGAAAAAGGCTCTCGCGGTACCACCTTGGTTGACTGTTTTTGGTATACATTCCACTCACATCTTCTGCTCGCATAGCAATTCAAACAACAACGAAACAATGCGTGAGCAGAAACAGAATAAAAAACAATCCACTCGTATATGCTCTTTGTACGGGAAGCTTACCGTCACATCCTACTTTTGGTCTCACAAAAGATAAAAAGCCGATAGGTTCACAGGCGCGTTTACACACGATACCCGTCGCCCTACCATCTTTCATGTCCCGGTTCAGACGTGCTGCTGATAAAGGGAATTATCAGTTTGCCTATCCTAAGACGTTCCAGCCACATTTGAAAGCGTTATCAATTGTTCCCGCCTAGCAAACGTGCGTCTTTTCTCTGGTTGGATTTGCTTATCTAACCGATACTGTCTTTGTCATAGCAGTGTAATGCGTAAGTATACTACAACAACGAGCGATAAAAACACGTTCTCTCGCCCGTGTGGCAAGCAGGGCCCTTGGGATGCACTTGTGCAAGAAGACAATCCTCATCGCAATCATAGGCAAGCGCCACCAGTTCTTGGGTATTCCCCGACTCTTCTCCCTTATGCCAAAACTTATTGCGTGAACGAGACCAGAACCACGTTGTGCGTTCCTCGAGCGTACGACGTACCGACTCTTTATTCATCCACGCCATCATCAAAATCTCATGCGTATCTGCATCCTGCACAATGCAAGGGATAAGACCTTGGTCGTTATATGCAAGCGTATCAATAATGATGTTTTGATCGGGAGTTACTTTGGTGGTTGCTTTAGCGATTACCTCAGTATCCATCTCAGAAGTCGTCCCTGTGGTTGTCTCAGACCCTGTCGTTTTTTCAGATAAAGAAGATGTATTGGTGGAAGATGTAGTAGTCATGCTTTCATACTTTCTTTTTGCGATAGGAAATTCTATGCGGGACCTTTACTCTAGATCAATCCTGCAATTAATCTACTCACGAGAAAGATAGCGTTATACCGAGCGAATTAAAGCCGCACCGGAATGCCTTGCGAGGCCATATATTCTTTCACTTCACGGATGGTTAGTTCCCCAAAGTGAAAAACACTTGCTGCTAAAACCGCATCGGCCTCTCCTTCAAGAATGCCTTGTGCAAAATGCTCCAGTTTACCAACACCACCCGAGGCAATTACCGGAATGGGAACCGCGCGTGATACAGCACGCGTCAAAGCAAGATCAAAACCATCTTTTGACCCGTCACGATCCATAGACGTTAAGAGAATCTCCCCCGCTCCCCGGTGCGCTGCTTCTGCGGCCCATTCAACAGCATCAACGCCGGTGTTTTTTCGACCACCATGAACATAGACCTCCCACTTGTTGGGATTGCCCGGCACTTGTTTGGCGTCGATCGCACACAAGATTGCTTGGGTGCCAAATGCTGCTGCCGCAATCGTGATAAGTTCAGGGTTTGCAAGTGCCGCTGAGTTAATAGAAACTTTGTCAGCGCCTGCTGCAATCATGGTGCGAATATCTTCAACGGAACGAAATCCGCCTCCTACACAATACGGCAAGTGCAGCTCCTCAGATGCGCGCGATGCCATATCAACCGTTGTGGCACGTCCATCAGATGTAGCAGTAATATCAAGAAAGATAACCTCATCGGCCTTTTGTTCGTCATAGCGCTGAGCAAGCTCAATGGGATCACCAGCATCACGCAAGTTAACAAAATTAACCCCTTTGACCACGCGGCCATCTTTGACATCCATACAAGGTATAACGCGCTTGGTAAGCATGATTTTTATGCCTCACTAACTTGTTTACAAAACGCAACAGCACGAGCCACATCAAGACTACCTTCATAAACGGCACGCCCAGCAATAACACCCTCGATTGAAGAAGCCACGTGCGCAAGATTTTCAAGATCAGTCATGTTGGCCACGCCACCTGACGCAATTACCGGATTACCAAAAATAAAGGCAAGATGAGCATAGCGCTCAGCATCAATACCTGTGCGCATTCCATCACGTGAGATGTCAGTAAAGACCAAATGCTTAAAACCAAGTTCTGCCATCTGCGCGACAAAATCTTCAGCGCCAACACCGGCGCCCTCTTCCCATCCCGCAACAGCAACTTCACCATCTTTGGCATCAACGCCCGCCGTTAAAATATCAGGGCATGCCGCCAGTGCTTCTCGCGCAAATGCGCTATCACTCACAAGCGAGGTTCCCAGCACAATACGACTTGCTCCCGCTTGCACTAATCGATCAATAGTTTTGCGGTTGCGCACGCCACCGCCCACTTCAATCTTGAGGCCCGTTTCAGCAATAATTCCTTCAATTACTGCAATGTTGGCTGGCTCTCCTGTACGTGCACCATCCAAATCTACTACATGAATCCAGTCCGCTCCTGCCTCTTTAAAAAGGCGTGCTTGGGCGATGGGGTCATCATTATAGATAGTGACTTTAGAG
The DNA here is from genome assembly GCA_905215035.1 of uncultured bacterium. Lineage (GTDB taxonomy): Bacteria > Actinomycetota > Coriobacteriia > Coriobacteriales > Eggerthellaceae > Anaerotardibacter. The sequence goes on along the minus strand of CAJMOJ010000006.1, from coordinate 25,510 downwards.
TAGTCGCCCTTAGCAAGACGGACCGCCTTACCGCCTAAAATATCAATCGCGGGCAATAAGTCCATGGCAGAGATCCTTTCTTAGTAATGCTCAAATAATGCTCAAAAGCGCCCGAGGTCTCAAAACACTTAGTCTTACACACGGTTACGCATGATCTGCGATGCGGACAAAGTTTTTCAACAACTGTGCACCCGCATCAGATGATTTCTCGGGATGAAACTGCACACCAAACGCGTAATCACCAAACTGAACTACTGAGGGAAAGGTGATTGAATGCGTTGTATACGCAAGTGCTGCGGGTGTTTTGGGAGCACAATACGAATGCGTAAAGTAGAAAAACTCACCGGGTGTAATGTTGCGTAAAAGCTCGTAGTCAGCATTCGGATCGAATTCAATCGAATTCCAACCGACATGAGGAATTTTATATGCATTGCCCACCTCATCAGTGGCAGGAAGCTTCATGCTTGTTCCTTCCAAAAAACCCAAGCCATCCACCGTCACGCCAGGATCAGCACCTTCTTCACCGTGCGCAAACATGAGCTGCTCACCCAAGCAAATCCCTAAAAAGGGTATACCCCTCTTAACAACCGCATCGTATACTACATCCTTTTGTCCGCTCTCTTGCATGAAAGCTGATGCATCAGCAAATGCTCCAACACCCGGCAAAACCAATGCCTGAGCCTGTGCAATAACAGCAGGATCATCCGTAATACGTGCATCAGCGCCAGCATGAATAAGCCCACGTTCGACGCTTTTTAGATTTCCTTTGCAATAATCAATAACAGCAATCATGATCTAGAGACTTCCCTTAGTTGACGGAAGCTGATTGGCACTACGCGGATTGAGCGCACTCGCTTCACACAACGCACGACCACATGCCTTAAATGATGCTTCAATCAAGTGGTGCACATTGGTTCCCGTAAGTGCGTGAATGTGCAAGGTAATTCCTGCATTAACAGCAAGGGCAACAAAAAATTCTTGTGGGAGCTGGGTATCAAAAGTACCTACCTTGCCAAACGGAAGATCGAGACCGCCATAAAAACCACCACGCCCCGAAATGTCAATCGCTGCCATAACGAGCGATTCATCCATAGGAATTGACGGAGACGCAAAACGCGTAATGCCGCGCTTGTCACCTAATGCTTGTGCAATTGCCTGACCAAGGACAATACCAACATCTTCTACTGTGTGATGATCGTCAACTTCCGTGTCGCCCTGCGCCTCAATAGTGAGATCAAAAAGTCCATGACGTCCAAAGGCATCCAGCATATGATCAAAAAACGGCACGCCCGTAGAAATAGCAGTTTTACCCGTGCCATCTAAGTTAATTTCAACCGTAATGTTAGTCTCTTTGGTTGTACGCGCAACACGCGCAACACGCGCAGAATCCGTCTCTTGCAGAGGCGTTTGTTTGTTTGCTTGTTCTGATTGCGTCATGACAACAACTCCTCAAGCGCCGCCAAAACGGCATCGTTTTCTTCTTGCAGTCCTATCGTAATGCGCAAACAGTTTTCCAATCCTGGCGCATGAGAAAAATCGCGAACCAATATACCTTTATCGTATAAACCTTGCCACACACAATCCGCCTTTGGTATACGCACGAGCAAAAAATTTGCCTGCGATGGGTAAACCGTCACCTGGGGGATTTCACCCAATCGCTCAGTCATACGCTCACGCTCGGCCACAATTGCGGCAATACGATCAGTAAAAGCATCAGTATGGTGCATGATTGCACGACCAACAATCTGCGAAATGCTATCGACCGAATAGGGTTGACGCACCTTGATCAATTCTTGAATCACCGTAGGTTGCGCAAGTACGTATCCCAAACGAACCCCTGCTGCACTATAGGCCTTAGAAAACGTATGAAGGATGACTAAATTTTCATGCGCCTCCAAAAGCGAAGTCATAGGAGTTCCACCAAATTCGCCATACGCCTCATCAACCAAAACAAGCGCATCTGTTGCAGCCAGCAACCGCTCAATAAATTCAGGTGACTCAACATTTCCCGTGGGATTATTAGGGGAGGTAATAACTACCATATCCACATCTCCCTGAGAAACACGTTTAAGCACTGCCTCTTCATCAAGGGAGAAATCATCTTTGCGCGGCACCTCAATCACGCGTGTATCAGTAAGGCGTGCATTGGCGCTATACACACTAAAAGTAGGAGGACAAGTAAGAAGTGTCCGATGGGGTCCTCCCCAGGCAAGCGCGATATCAAAAAGCAACTCATCACCCGCGTTGCCCACCAACACATTATCTCGTTCAAGTCCATAGTGAGCCGCAATTAAATCGCGCAACTCATTAGCAAGTGGATCAGGATAGCGATTGAGAAGCGCTCCGTTAAGTTCTGCAATCACTTCTTCCCATACAACATCAGGAAGCGTTTGTGGATTCTCGTTTGCAGAAAGATAAATCTCAGCAGGGATATATTTAGGATCATACGGAATAATCCCCTCGAGAGCAGGCTGCGAAGCACGCACTGATGTTGTAGAAGCTGCTGTCATTTCCTACTCCTACTTACTTGTTTGTATTGCCTGTATCTTTACCGGCATCTTCAGAAATATAGCCCTGAGTTAAAAGCTGTTTGCGCAACCGCACTGACTGGGCATGTGACCACAAACCTTCATGATCCGCGATTGCGGTAACCACATCGGCATCATTTAACAACGCTGCAGGAGAGTAGCGGATAATCGATGATTTTTTAACAAACTCATCAACCGAGAGTGGTGATGAAAAACGAGCTGTTCCTCCCGTGGGCAACGTATGGTTAGGACCGGCCACGTAATCGCCCACGGCTTCAGGAGTCCACTCCCCTAAGAAAATGGCACCTGCATGGCGCACGAGACCGAGCAAATCAAACGCATCGGGCAGGTGCAACTCCAAGTGTTCTGGAGCAATTACGTTTACGGTATTCATAGCACTGGCCAGATCAGGGCAAATCACAATAAGGCCCTTATCGCGCAAAGAGGTTGTGGTGATCTCAGCACGCGTAGACTGAGTACATTGCTTCTCGATAGCTGCCTCAACCGCATCAGCATACTCTTCATCGAACGTAACCAGATAGCAACTAGCAAGCGGATCATGCTCTGCTTGCGCCATAAGATCAATAGCCACGAGCTCAGGGAGAGCCGTTTGGTCCGCAACCACACACACCTCAGAGGGACCAGCAATCATATCAGTCCCAACATCTCCCGACACTACTTTCTTGGCTGCAGCAACAAATGCATTACCTGGACCGGTAATTTTATCAACACGCTCAATTGACTCAGTACCATAGGCAAGCGCCGCAATTGCCTGAGCACCACCAACGGAATACAGTTCGGTAACCCCTGAGATGCGACATGCTTCAACAATAGCAGGATCAAGCGTGCCATCTTTTGTTGGCGGGGTCACACACACAATACGCTCAACCCCTGCGACTGAAGCAGGAATAGCATTCATTAATACTGACGATGGGTAGAGCGCGCGACCACCTGGTACGTAAATACCAACCGAATCAAGCGGCTCGATTTTAGCGCCCACCAGTGCGCCGTCAGCACGAACCGTAAACCAACTTTGCTGCTTTTGGCGCTCATGAAAATCACGAATCTGATCGGCAGCCTGTTGAAGTGCTTGAGCAACATTTGCATCAACACGAGAAAGCGCATCAGCAATAGCTTTATCTGAGACGCGCAAACTCGTAAGTTCTACCCCATCAAAATCTGCGGTATAGGACAAGAGGGCTTGATCACCCTGCTCTTTGACGGTCTCGACAATACGAGTAGCAGCAATAAGTGCATCTGCATTAAACGCTGAAGTGCGCTGCAAAAGCGCTTCGTCAAAAACCTGTCCTTTTTCTAAAACAATGCGTCTCATGTGTTATCTCCTTAACGCTTCTTGTGAAGCTTGTGATTCTTGTTTTAATTCTTATATATCTTGCATATCTTACAACTGCGCATTGTGCACATTTTCACACACGTTCACGCTTCTAATATTGCTTATCCTTCAACAACGGATCGAAGCGTATGGGCAAGCGCGCCGACACGTGGATTAGTTCTAAACGAATTAGGATTGGCAAAGAATCGTGCTGTTGATTCCAACACGTCCTCAACCACAACTAAGTTGTTCTCACGCAAGGTTGTTCCTGTTGCCGTAATATCCACGATGCGTTCAGCCATACCAGTAATAGGAGCAAGTTCAATATTGCCATGCAGTTTCATGATCTCTACCTGCATGCCAACCTTGCCAAAATGCCATCGCGTAATATTGGGGTATTTAGTAGCAACACGAATAGAACCGAGCTTACGATAACGCTCTTCTATAGCCTCCGTAGTTCCTGCTGACTCAGCAACGACAAAACGGCAACCACCAAATTTGAGATCCACCAGTTCAACCACATCTACTTGCTGCTCAACAAGTGAATCTTCGCCACAAATGCCGCAGTCTGCCGCACCCAGCGCTACAAACACCGGTGCATCCGTTGGACGAACGATAATGTATTCCACATCACCATTTGAAAGCATGAGGGTGCGCCCTGCATCAATCAACCCATCCACATTAAGTCCGGCTTTTTCAAGAATTGCAATCGTATCAGCATTAAGTGACCCTTTAGGAACCGCAATGCGCAACCGAGGCATTGACTGATCTATTATCTGAGACTGATTTGCCGCTTGATCATTTAAAGCAGCCATGACCTGTTCGAGATAAAAGGCAAAGCCTGCCGCAGGAACACTGCCCGCCCCATAGTTAGCAAGGAGGTTGTCATAGCGACCTCCGCTACCAAGACTTGTTCCTTGACCCGGTGCATAAGCCTCAAAAACAACACCCGTGTAATAATCAAACGACGAGACAACAGAAAAGTCGATCAGCAGCGCATCAGCAAGACCCTCCTGAGCAAGCGCATCATAAATTGCCTCAAGCTCGTCAATACCTGCTGCACACTTGAGTGGCTCAAGGAGAGCACGAACCGCACCAAGCGCCTCACTGCCCCCGCGTAGGTTTGAGAGTTTTGCGATTGCATCAGCAACTACAGGAATTGGTTGCCCATCGGCAACCAATTCTGCTAAACGAACATAGTTGGAAGTGTGATAAGCCTGCAAAACCTGGTTCTGCCATACCTCATCAGCCCCAGAGCAAGCAAGCAGATCACGCAGCACGCGTGCTGAGCCTAATGCGATTTTGAAATGCTCAAGACCGCATGCTTGAAGTGCTGTTGCAAAAAGACGAACAAGTTCTGCATCAACAGCCGCTCCTTGAGATCCAATTGACTCAACACCAATCTGAGTCGTCTCACGCGCCGATGCTTCTGCTGCCTTCTCGCGAAAAACGCGCTGAGTATAACGCAGACGCAAGGGTTGAGAGAAATCACTCACACGCGTTGCTGCCATGCGTGCAATCTGCATAGTAACATCAGGACGCATAGCAAGGAGATCTCCATGAGAATCAAAAAACTTGAAAGGAGCCGCCGGAATATGGCCACCCGCTTCCATCACATTGAGCACCTCTAACGTGGGAGTCTCAACAGGTTTATATCCATTTTGAGCAAACAGCGCTTGCACTTTGCCTGTAAGTTCTTCACGTGCAAGAGCCTCATCGCTCATTACATCTCTAAAACCAACTGGAGTAACAAAATCCATAGTATCTCTCATGCTTTCTAGCAGGAATACTGTAAGCACTTCTTATCCTGCATATTCTGTTCTTTAGAGATATTTCTTTAGTGATATCTCTTTACGTATTCCCTAGCTGTTTATGTTGTCTGTTTGTGTTGTCTGCTTTTATTAGTTTATGTATTACCATCATACCCATATCCCCTTTATGAAAGGATGGTTCATACGTGGCGGGCTTCCTTTTGTAAGCGATCGTCACTTTAGCACAGTAGAGTGATAAAGTGCAAGCAGGTATAGAGCAGGAATCGAAGAAGAGACCCGTACCGAAAGACCCTCACCTTATTTGTCGGCGTCATCTTTCAACGCGATAACATTGTGCTTTTAAAACAGCTGCTGATACGGGTTTGGCTATAATAAGAATATCGAGCATATTCTGAATTTGAGGGGTGATCAGAATGGGATTTAGAAACGTCTTAGTTCCTTACGACAACTCTGAGCATGCACAAAATGCACTACTAAAAGCTATTGAGATGGTTGATAATACTCCAGATTCCACCTTGCATATTATGGAGGTTATGGCACCGCCACAAGATTTAGTCTTCTCCTCCATCAACCACAACAATTTTGGCGGTGGTAAATCCGTTATCTCCAAAGAAATCTTCACCGAAATCGTCGAAGATAGAACTGCTGAGGCGAGCAAAAATCTACAGGAAAAAGTACAGCCATTTGTTCAAAACTATGCTGGCACTGTGCTTGCTGAGGTAGTATATGGAGTCTATGTCGTCGATACGCTTGTGGACGCCGCAAAGCAATACGAAGTCGACGCAATTGTTATGGGTTCGCGTGGACTCGGCGGCATCCGAGGCATGATCGGATCAGTCAGCTACGGAGTCCTTCGCTCTGGTGATACCCCTGTCTTGATTGTCAAATAATTACCGTAATACCAGTATTCAGACTAGAGAGCGACAAGAGTGATATGCGCGCTGTTATTCAATGTGTAAGCCAAGCAACCGTCACGGTAAACAATAATACCCTTGCCAACATTGGCAAGGGTATTCTCATTTTGTTAGGCATCGGACATGAAGACACAGCCGAAACCGCACAAAAATTATGGAACAAGATTTACAAACTTCGTCTATTTGACGATGAGAATGGCAAAACTAATCTAGGCCTTAGAGATATTGAAGGCGATGTTCTCATCGTAAGCCAATTTACCCTTTATGCTTCCTGCAAGAAAGGTAATCGCCCTTCTTTTACTGATGCAGCAAGTCCTGAAAAGGCCAACGAACTCTACGAATATTTTATCGCCCTTGCACGCAAAGATGTTGCTCATGTAGAAACGGGTAAATTTGGGGCCATGATGGATGTTTCTCTCACCAACCATGGCCCCTTTACTATAGTTCTTGATACCGAGTTACTCTAAAACGCGGTCATTCTAGAAAACCGGAAATCTAAAACGCAATGAGCTTGATAAGTCGTGGAAACCACCCCGACCCATAAAACACTAGAGTTCCAAGATTCTGAGACTCCAAGACTCTGCTGATAATCCCACCAATTAAAGATCGAGTTCTGCATACCATGTTTCAACACGAGGCAGCAATGGTGTGCGCGCCAAAACTGTCGGTTCTAAAAACGTTGCATGAGGTGCAGAAGGCTTTAGATGAGCAAGTGTCTCTCCGGCCCCTGATCCGCCTGACGTAGCAAAAGGAACGATTGTCTTGCCTGACAAATCATAGCTTTCCAAAAACGTATTAATAATGGTAGGCGCAATGTACCACCAGATAGGAAATCCCAAAAAGATAACGTCATAATCTTGCATGGATGCTACAACATCTTTAATCATGGGACGAGAAGTAGGATCTTTCATTTCAACGCTGGAACGACTTCGAGGGTTTTCCCAATCAAGATCTGCCATAGTGTATGGAAGTTCGGGTTTAATTTCAAACAAATCTGCTCCTGAAACTTTAGCAATCATTTCAGCAAACCGACGCGTGTTTCCTGTTGGCGAAAAATATGCCACCAGTTGCTTTTTATCACTCATGGCTATCCCTCTCTTCTCTTATGGCTACTTTACATATGCTCAGATTTACCTATCCCAAACACATCCCCGTAGCGTTAGTTAACTCTGCTTGTATTGTTGTTCTTTTTGAGAAGGCAACCCTCGACAATGCAAACTTGCTTGGCAATTGTTAACAATCCGTCAAGCAAGACATATTCACACACTCTGCATACGCCGACCACAGAGCGTCCTTATTCTTCCTGCATTCTCTCCTACTCTTTTTCAAATCACCTACAGTTTGGTTGTAATGCTTTCTCTTGTCTTTACTTTGCGGTTATATCAAAAAGTACGAAACTTAGTACATAACTTCGAAGCTTCGAGTGCGAAAACTTCGCTCTCGTATTAGAAACAAGCAATAAGATAATTCAGTAAGGAAGTCGATCGGTATGCCTCATAATTCTTCTTCTCATTTTGTATCACCCAAAACAGCTGCTTGCCTCATTGGAGGCATAGCACTGGCAGCAGCAGGCACTATGGCAGGAGTAATTCTTCATGGCAAGGCACGAGCACGTGCCTTTTCAAACCTAGCAACACCTGTATTTCCTATCCCTGGTCTTGATGAGGGGTTTGTGCCCCAGGATCTCACCTTGATCAAAGATTTTGACTGCACCACTCCAAAAACAACACCAGAAGAATCCACTAAAGCCAAAAACCGTTCGAAATCAGCCTTAAAGCCATCTGCTAAGATACCCTTCCACACTGATTTTGCTGGAAAGCTAGCACAGGATAAATCTGCCACCTGGATTTTAAGCGGCTATTCAGCCGATGGGGGTCCTTCCCCTTTATATGTATGTCCACCTGAGCAATCTCCGCGTCGTCTCAAAGTTAAGCTTTGCGATGGATCCCTATATCGAGGTCACGGAGCTGCCGTAACCGTATGGGGTAACAATGTTTATCTCACTACTGATGATGGCTACTTAGTTCTTGACCGAAGAGATGTCTTGAAAGCAGCCGACGCCGCCGAAGTATACGCTCTCCATCACGTAAGTCTTCCATTGCAGCCTGCATTCATGATTGCACAAGCAGGCAAACTTTATGTGGGAGAATATTATTTCCCCATCGCCTATGAAACACCGGCATCTCATCATCTCACGGCACCCGATGGGACCCACAATCCAGCCCTTATCTTTGAGTTTGATGCCGATCCTCATACACTTTCAGGATTTAGCACAACGCCTACCTGTGCATATTCTATCCCCAAAGAAATTCAAGGGATGTGTTGTACTGCGCAAGGACATATTGTGTTGAGTCAATCATTTGGCGTTGGCGACTCTCATATCCTTGTTTTTGATCAGGGACATGCAACCAGTCCAGACACCTTCACCTATACACCTGATTGTCAAATCCCGCTCTATTATTTCGATAGTGGAAACATCATCGCTTCAATTCCTGCGATCCCTATGACAGAAGGGCTTGCCCTTGATGGCAATACAATCTTTATCCTTGATGAGTCCGCATCAAAACGTTATCTCTTAGGACGCTTTTTTAAAGGCGATCAGGTATGGGCACTTCACGTCCCCTTACCAAAAGAGGTATTCTAACCTGAAGGCATTGTAGTCTGAAAACGTTTTAACCTGGAATGTTCTCGTCTGACATGTTCTTGTGTGCTTATGCAAAAAGATATTTGCGCAAATCTACATAAAGCCTCTACCTTACAGAACAGACTACGCCTGATTACAAATTGCTTGCAAAGCAAGAAAGCACACATTGACCTTTGAGTGATTAGACAGAATATGACGTGGGGGTAATGAACGACATAGATGCCTTATCTCGCGTAAGCGTCTATGTCGTATATATCCACTATCGCGTTAGAGATACGTTGATATAACAGCCATACAGTTACAAGGAGGCCACTATGGAACTCAAAGATTCTCAATCATGGAAGAATTTACAAACCGCATTTGCTGGCGAATGTCAGGCCTATGTTAGCTATCTTTTCTATGGCCAACAGGCTCGCAAAGATGGTTACGTTCAAATTGCAGACATTTTTAATGAAACTGCTGAAAACGAATTACACCATGCAAAGCTTCATTTCAAGCGTCTTCATGATGGCGAAGTTCCCCACACCTTAGAAGGTCTTACTCTTGCATCTCAAGGAGAACATTACGAGTGGTCTGACATGTATAAAAACTTTGCTGAGACCGCTCGATCAGAAGGTTTTGACGAACTTGCTGATTTCTTTGAGGGTCTTGGCGCCATTGAAAAAACTCATCAAGAACGTTACGACTTGCTTATTGAACGCATCAATAATGGTGAGGTTTTCAAACGCGAGCAAGTTCAAGTTTGGGTGTGCACTGTGTGCGGACATGTCCATATTGGAACCGAACCTCCTGAGGAGTGTCCCGTATGCAAACATCCACAAGGCCACTTTGAGCTTCGTGCAACTAACTACTAATAGTTACCCCGCTTATTGACAAAACCCGTCAATAAGCAATGCACTAGCTTTTATATCGACTCATAAAACGGCGGTACCCTTATGTACCGCCGTTTTTAATACACGCTATATCGCAAGCTGGGGTGCGCCTAAACCTATCCAATAAGCAAGCGTAGGTATCCAGCCCATCACAAAGACAGCGATAATGAGAATGGGCACGCCATAGCGCGTCCAGCCATAAAGAATTTTTGGAAACTTCATGCCTGTTCCTTTATTGGCTTCTTCCAGAAAATTCTTCCAACCCCATCCTTTTTTCGTAGTGCAAAACAGCACAAACACCAGGGCTCCCAGCGACAAAAAGTTATTTGAAACAAGAAAGTCTTCGAGCGATTGGATATTGCCAATACCAGGCACTTCAAAACCAGACCACACATTAAAACCAAGAACGCAAGGAACTGAAAGCAGCAATAAAAGTGGCCCATTATAAAGGACTGCCTTTTTACGATTAATATTCCATTCGTCCATAGAGAACCGCAAAATATTTTCAAATACCGCAATGACCGTTGAAAGAGCAGCGCAAGCAAGACATAAGAAAAAGATAGTGCCCCATAACTGCCCCATCGGCATCTGCTGAAAGACATACGGAAGCGTGAGAAAAACAAGATCAGGTCCTGAATTGGGGGCAACGTTAAAGGCGAAACAAGCAGGAAAGATAATCAGACCCGCCATAAGTGCAACAAGCGTATCAAGACCCGCAATACGAACTGCTTCACCTGGAAGTGCATGATCACGTCCAATATAGCTGCCAAAAATTGACATGGACCCCACACCAATTGAAAGCATAAAGAACGCTTGACTCATTGCAGCAAAAATAATCTCTGCAAATGAAGCATCCGGATTATGGAATAGCTTGTCAAAATCAGGCATCAAATAAAACTCAACGCCAGCCTGTCCACCCTCAAGCGTAAAAGAATGTACACAAAGAACGATCATCAGGATGAAAAGCGCAGCCATCATGTACTTAGTTATTCGCTCGACACCTCTTTGCACACCAAGAGCGCATACACCAAATCCAGCAATGGTGACCAATCCCATCCAACCAAGCATCTCAAAAGGATTGCCCGTCATGGTCGAAAACACAGCAGGAATATCTGCACCGGGGGCACATGCACCAGAGGCCATTTTAAAGAGATACGCAACCATCCAGCCACAGACGGTGGTATAGAACATCATTAGTAGATAATTACCCGCAAGGGCAAACCACTTAAACCAGTGCCATTTAGTATGACGTGGTTCAAGCGCATCAAATGATCGCGCAACTGAACGATGGCTTGCTCGCCCAACAGCAAATTCCATTACTAGGAGCGGCAATCCCAGCACAATAAGAAAGAAAATAATGACAAGCACGAATGCAGCGCCGCCATACTGACCAACAATAAACGGAAAACGCCAAATATTACCAAGACCAATTGCACATCCAGCAGCAATCAAAAGAAAACCGAGACGGGTTGAAAACCCTTCTCGGTTCTCGGAAGCGTCATGCTTATTTAGTGTATTGCTCATACCTGTTGGTTTCTACTATGTGGACTTACATTCAGGCCAGCTTACGAAAAGCTCCCCTATCAAGCTTCCCCTCTAGTAGGTTCTACCAGATGAGCTCTCAAGCTAGCCATTAGGACTAGCTATCAGAATATCAGGTTAGCTATCAAGTTTTTTGCTTAACAGCTCATTGATCACCTTAGGGTTACCTTGCCCCTTCATCTCCTTCATACATTGACCAACAAAGAAACCAAGCAATCCCGTCTTTCCACCCTTGTATTGTTCGACCTTGTCGGGGAAAGCAGCCAACACCCCATCGATAACACCTTCAATAGCGCCTGTATCACTTACCTGCTCCATACCGCGCTCAGCAATAATTGCTTTAGGATCTTTGTCCTCTTCAAGAATGGCGGCAAATACTTCCTTACCTTGCTTAGACGAAATCACATCCTTTTGCATAAGTTCAACAAGGGTCACAGCGCGCTCAGGACTCAACGCTGTCTGATCAAGCGTGGTGATCTCAGGGTGTGTATTCAAATAAGCTGCCACGTCATTAATAATAAGGTTAGCGATAGGCTTTACAAATTGAGTGCCTTGCTCGGTGGCCATACACGCCTCAAAGAAATTGGCAGTACTACGATGCTCAACAAGATGACGTGCATCATAGGCAGATAAGCCAAATTCAGATTCGAAGCGTTTTGCTTTCTGATCAGGAAGTTCAGGAAGTTTTTTACGCACATTCTCAACAAATTCATCAGAGAGGTGATAGGGTGCCAAGTCTGGTTCGGGGAACAAGCGATAGTCATCTGCCGTTTCTTTGACACGCATAACAATAGTGCGTTTTGCGCTCGGATCCCAGTGACGCGTCTCTTGATAGATTGTGCCACCCTCTTCAAGTACCTCTGCCTGACGACAAATCTCATAAGCCAAACCATCATGAAGCGACTTGAATGAGTTAATGTTTTTAAGTTCCGTTTTAGTTCCGAGCTTGGTATCTCCGCGGCGGCGCAAAGACACATTGCCATCACAGCGCAGCGAGCCCTCTTCCATAGAACAGTCAGAAATGCCAATCGCCAAATAAATCTGACGCAGCTTCTGCATAAAGGCACGAGCCTCCTCAGGCGTGCGCAGCTCAGGCAACGTTACCAACTCAATAAGCGGCGTACCCGCACGATTATAATCAACAAGTGAATGCGTTGCCCCTGCGATACGACCTTCTCCACCGCCAATATGGTTCATCTTGCCGGCATCTTCTTCCATGTGGATGCGTTCAATACCGACATGAGCCACATAGCCATCTTCGGTCTTAGTGACATTACCTTCTGTCTCACCCGCAGCCAGCGATGCCACATCGACGCGTTCTTTTGCGGGTGCGCCATCCATTTCAAGATCAAGATGCCCGCGCATGCAAAACGCAACAGGACCTTGCGTGGTCTGAAAGTTTTTGGCCATATCCGGATACATATAGTTTTTGCGATAGAACATTGAATACGGTTCGATATCACAATTAGTCGCAAGACCAGCAAGCACGATAGACTCGATTGCCGCCTTATTGGGCACAGGAAGCGCACCGGGCAAGCCTAGGCAAACTGGACAAGTGTGCGTATTGGGATCGGCACCAAACTCAAGTTTGCAGCCGCAAAACATCTTGGTCTCAAGAGTCGTAAGTTCAGCATGCACCTCAAGACCAATAACGGCCTCCCAATCTTGCAAAACTTCTTCAAGTTTACGCATGATTTACGCACCTTCCTTTCCTGCAAAGTCAGGCGCAACAGGAGCAGCTCCATAAACATTCTCAAGCGCTTGTGCCACGCGCAGCATATTTTCATCTTTAAAGGCTGGAGCGATGAGCTGGACACCTACCGGAAGGCCACTTTGAGCACCAAGTCCAATAGGTACGCTCATGCCGCCATTGCCCGCAATATTAATTGAGATCGTAAACATATCTGAGAGATACATCTCAGCAGGATCTGAAATTTCTCCAAAGGTAAAGGCGGTTCGCGGACTTACCGGAGCAACGATACAGTCCACTGACTTATAAGCCTCAACATAATCTTGGGTAATAAGAGTACGAACCTGTTGAGCAGGATAATAGTATTTGTCATAGACGCCTGAAGAAAGAAGATAACTTCCCAGCATGATGCGGCGACGCGCCTCAGGGCCAAATCCGCCAGAACGTGATTTCTCATACTGGACACCAAGCTCTTTACAACCTGGCTCACAATAGCCATAACGCACTGAGTCGAATCGGGCTAGGTTAGAAAAAGCTTCACAAGGTCCTAGCACATAGTAGGCACTCATGGCAGCAGCTGCGTTAGGAAGATCAACTTCTATGATCTCTGCCCCTTGCTCTTTGAGATGAGCGAGCGCTTCTTCAATCTTTTCTTTCACCTCAGGCTGCAGACCTTGTGCTTCCATAAAGGCCGGCACAACACCAAGCTTCATTCCCGCAACACCTGAATCAAGGTTATCCAAAAAGTCAGTTGTCACCTTTTGTGAAGTACAATCATGCGGGTCATGACCAGGACCAGCAAGGGCATTCATAGCAAGCGCGGTATCACGCACACAACGACTAAACGGTCCTACTTGATCAAGCGATGAGCCAAACGCAACCACACCATAACGACTTACTACGCCATACGTTGGTTTCATACCCACAACACCGCAAAAACTTGCAGGCTGCCTAATGGAACCGCCCGTATCAGACCCAAGCGTAATGGTTGCAAGACCAGCCGCCACCGCTGCTGCAGACCCACCCGATGATCCACCAGGAACACGTGTAGTATCCCAAGGGTTGTTAGTGGGCCCAAATGCAGATGTCTCAGTCGATGAACCAAAAGCAAACTCATCCATATTGAGTTTACCTAAAGGAAGCGCTCCTGCTTGAATCATGCGCTCAACACATGTTGCGGTGTAGGGCGACACGTAGGAAGCAAGCATGTTTGAAGAACAGGTGGTATGCGTACCCACCATATTCATATTGTCTTTAAATGCTACCGGCACTCCTGCAAGAGGCCCCAGCTCATCAAATGTCCCTGCAGTCAGTGCTGCATCAACCTGTTTTGCTTGATCATAAGCTGCATCTGCCGTGACCTCTAAAAACGCATGAATTGAAGGATCGAGAGACTCAATACGCTCAAGGCTCTGGTCAACAATTTCTTTTGCAGAATATTCACCTGCTTTAAGGCCAGCTTGAATCTCTGCTACCGACTGTGTCGCAAATGCGCTCATTATTGATCACCTCCACCCAAAATAGAAGGAATCAAAAAACACCCATCTTGTTGTTTAGGCGCATTTTCGAGCGCCACTTCTTGCGTAAAGCTTTCTTGTTCCACGTCTTCACGCATAACATTTACCAATCCCCCAATGGGATGGAAGGTGGGCTCAACACCTTCAAGATCATATTCCGTAATGGGTTTGAGACTTTCGATGATGTTATTGAGATCAGTTGTCATCTCTACAACTTCATCCTCGGTTAAGCCAATGCGCGCATACGTTGCAATACGGCGCACATCAGATTCAGTTAAATACTGAGTCATTGAGGCCTACTCTCCTTTAATATTTGAGTTAGACAATATCGTGACAATAATTCATCTATCATAGCAAACCAGCTCAGCAACAATAGATCGGAATTGTTACGTTTTGGGTTTTATGATGCTTGATTTGCGCCATGCGTATCCTAGGACTTTTGTGTACCCGGTGCCTTTAATCCATCCTGCACATCTTGTATATCTTGTGCCGCTTGATTAGCCTGTGGCTTTTGGGACTCTTGCGTATGCGATGCATCTTGTACATCTTGCACATCCTGTATAGCAACGCTCTGGGTACCAGACGCGTTCTGTTTGGCAGATTCGCCAGACTCATCCGAAATACCATGGCTGTTTTTTTGATCCGATTTCAAACCTGACATTCGAAGAAGCTCTCTTGAACTCTCCAGCGACTCAGCCTCAATTCCCTTTTTTGCAAAAGGCGCAATCGCACGCACTACAGCATCAGTAGCAAGGTCTTCTTTATTAGGATTATCAATCTGAACCACAATAGTCCCATTAACGCCGTGTTCACCAACGCCAGTATAAAACACTTGCGGTTCACCAATAACATTCGCCACGCCTCTGCATGATTCCTTGGCAACCTTGATCATATCTCTTGTCGCGCCATTGATATCATCCACATTAGAAAGCAAAATGGGAATTTCAAGTTCTTGCTCAGGCATTAAATGAATAACAGGATTCTTAGATAACACTGAATTAGGAACCACAATGGTATTTTCGTCATTGGCAATAGTTGTTTGGCGCCATTGGATATCTTGAACTACCCCATAAACATTGGTATAACCGCTTACTTGTATATTATCTCCCGGCTTTACCATCTTAGTAAGAGTGATAGCTGCCCCACCAAACAGATTGGAAAGCGTATCTTGAAAACCCAGTGAAATAGCAATACCGCCAACGCCTAACGCGGCAATAATAGCAGACATATTAACGTGAAAACAGGTATCCAAAATAATGCAAGCACCAAGGCCCCACACCACAATACGCACTACGGTTACATAAAAAGAGCTCTCAGCAAGCGTACTGTCTTGGTGCTCAAGATATTTGCGAATCATATTGACGCATATGCGCGCAATAATAATGGTAATACACGCAAGCACTAACGCCATAATGACGCTTGACAACGTAGGATTGCCAATAATCCTACCAAAGTAATCTTGTATTTGCTGAATCCAGGTGATATCCATGCTAACCATTCTTTATTGCTTAGCTCTTATTGCTTTCCCTATTGCTTAGACTACCGTTCTCTTTAACTTAATACAAATACACACCTTTTAAAAGCAAACTAGCCTGTGCGTCATAATATTGAATACCTTCGTTAATACGGATTACATGATCCTCAAGGCTATTCGTCACCCTCAGGTATAATTGTGACAATAGCTTTCAAAATCACTTTCAAGGACTCGATCTATGAACTTCAATAATGTTGCTTTTAAAGGAGCCTATGGCACGTCAGGCCAAATCCCAACCTCAACCCTTCCTGAAGTTTCATTCGTCGGTCGCTCAAATGTAGGAAAATCATCGCTTATCAACAAGCTTTTTAATCGCAAGGCACTTGCCTACGTATCTTCTAAGCCTGGTAAGACCTCAACGGTAAACTTCTTTGGCAATGACGCTATTGATTTTGTTGATCTACCAGGATATGGCTACGCAAAAGTTGCTAAGTCAGAAAAAGGTCGCTGGTCAGAGATGATTAACGGATATTTTGATCAATATCGTTTTTATGCTTTGGTGATCTCATTGATCGACATCCGTCATCCTGCAACAGAGCTCGACGAACAAATGGTTGAGTTTTTACGTGCATGCAATATGCCCTTTATTATCGCGCTCACTAAAGCCGACAAGCTTTCCAATAATCAAATCAATAAGGCCGTTGCTGCACTGCGCAAACAATTAAACCTGCCTTCCGACATTGAAATCATCCCTTGCTCAGCAGAAAAAGGAACCGGCATGGATAAAATCCGCGCCGCTATTGATAAAGCATGCCAGTAAAGCTCATGCTTCTCTAGCTTCTCTATTCTCTAGCTTCTCTATATAGAAAATGAATGCTACGACACAAGCGATTGTCTATTAATTTCGTCTAGTGCATGCCGATGGGGATTATCCCATCGGCATTTTTAATCACATATACCATATTGATGCCATCAAGCACTTTTTTGACACCAACTAAGATTATTTCACTGAACGACTTGCAAACTTGCTTCTGATCGCACGAGAAAAGTGTCGCGGCCTTCAAAAAATCCAAAATGGACGTTTTTTTGGTTCAAAAAGCGGCAGTATTAAAGAATGCGAACGAGGCGTACTCCTGGCACTGCTGAAAGCGCCTCTACCGTATTGTCTGGTGCAGGAACAGCAAGATCAATAACCGTATAAGCATTATTGCCACGTGCACCATTAATGAGATTGTCGATATTAATATCTACATCACCAAAGAAACCAGCAAACTTAGAGATAGTGTTAGGGATATTCTCGTGCAAAATGGCAACACGCGTACCATTACCTGCACAAGGGTTCAAAGGCGTGCTGGGATAATTAACAGAGTTGACGATAGAACCGTTTTCAAGATAGTCCATGGTTTGGTTCACTGCCATAATGGCGCAATTCTCTTCGGCCTCATCAGTCGATGCACCAAGGTGAGGAAGGGCGATAGTGTTGGGCATTTTCATAACAGCCGGCGTTGCAAAGTCAGTAATATAGGTTGCAACCTTTCCTGACTCGAGCGCTTGAGCCATAGCTGCCTCATCAACCAACGTCTCACGAGAGAAATTCAAAAAGACGACACCATCTTTCATAGTGTCGCAAGCCTCAGCATTAATCATGCCGATAGTACCCTCAACAGCCGGAACGTGAATAGTGATATAGTCGCACTCTTTAAGAAGATCATTAAGTTCAGTTACATGATGAACCGCTGAATCGATACGCCATGCAGCTCCAACTGAAACATAAGGGTCATAACCATATACATCCATGCCCAAATCGACTGCAGCATTTGCTACCATAGCGCCAATAGCACCAAGACCGATAACGCCCAGCTTCTTGCCCAAAATCTCGTGACCGCC
This sequence comes from uncultured bacterium, assembly GCA_905215035.1. GTDB lineage: Bacteria > Actinomycetota > Coriobacteriia > Coriobacteriales > Eggerthellaceae > Anaerotardibacter. Next base: position 7,337 of record CAJMOJ010000006.1, on the reverse strand, counting down.
AAATTGCTTTTTAGCTTTTTCGGCATCCTTAGTGATGTTGTCATTGTCAGCGTTTTCACGACACCATTCAGCGCCGCCGATAATGCCACGAGACCCAAGCAATAATCCACAAAGCACCAACTCTTTTACCGCATTTGCATTAGCGCCTGGCGTATTAAAAACAACAATACCCTCTTCCGCACAACGGTCCAGAGGAATATTGTTTACACCCGCACCAGCGCGTGCAATAGAAAGGAGTTGCTCAGGGAATTCGGTATCATGCAATGCCGCTGATCGCACCAGGATTCCGTTAGCTTGAGAAAGATCGTCTGAAAATGTGTACTCGTCAGTAAAAAGACTGGTTCCCTTTTCAGAAATATTGTTCAAACAATGGATAACCTGCATGGCCTTAATTCCCTTCATGAAAAACGAAACGAACCCAACAGTTGAGGTTCGTCATTAGTACTTCATCAAACTATAGCAGTCCTCAAACGTCACGTAGCCTCTAATCCCTTTGAGAGGTTTGAGAATACAGTGGAGGTACACCAGGAAAAGACTACAAGCACATCTCGCTCGCTTCAACCATAGATAGGCTCCATGGCTCTACTTTGCAACCACGTCTTGCACTTCTTTTTCTAACACTAGACAAACCAGCTGCAAAGATCCCCCATCACCCCACCTTGCAGCCACAAAAAAAGAGACACTCCTGTTTGTTACGTGGAGTGTCTCTTGTATGCGTAGTTTATAGCTATCTATAAATCAGGACTAATACAGCTTTAGTGCAGTTACTTGGCATCGGAGTTAGTGTCAGCATTGGCATCAGAGTCAACACCAGAGTCAGTGCCAGAATCACCATCAGTATCAGCATCTAAGCGGGCATTCTCAGCAGCAACTTCTGTCTCCGTGGTTGCTTCAGCAGCAACACCACCATCAACGAGATCAATTCCTACGCTTTCTTCCGTAGTTTGTCCCGTGATGTCTTTTTCTTGGAGATCTCCCGCAAATTCAACATCCGAACCTGTCATAGAAGCTATTGGCTCGGTTGCTAGTGCGATAGGATCACTAGAATTATCACCCGTTTCTTCTCGTGTTACTGTCTCCGATTCAAGATCAGGTAAATCAGATGTCGTGATAACCGTTTCGCTCTCAACGCTAACCGTCTTTGGTTCTACTTGCTCATAATACTGATAGGTACCTTCTTCATGATAGGTTGGGGTAGCCTCCTCGGTTTCCTGAACTACCTGAGCATTCTGGGCAGATTGGTCAAAAGGAACCTGCGGCGACTGGCATGTCGGAGGCACGGGAACAACAGGTGCGCCTGGCTGCGCATACCCTTGCGTGTAGCCATCAGCAACAGGAGGAATAGGGACAGATCCTGGTTGAGCATATCCCTGTGGTTGCCCAGCTTGATTATAGTAGGGCTGCTGAGGCTGTGCTTGCGGCTGTGCATAGTAGGGTTGACCATAGCCAGGAGCGTATCCATATACGGGTGGCATCTCAGGTCCTTTACGGATTTTGTAAATATAGACCGCCATGATAATCAAAAGCGCCATAGTTATCCATCCGCCACCAATTAAGCATAAGCATGCAGAAATAATGGCGCACACAAAAGCAATATTGAGTTTTTCGGGCTGATTATAGTGACGCAGAGCCATAATAGCGGTTACCAAAACAAACACATGGAAAATTACATCAATAAAGATGAGCGCAATACCAATTGATAATCCGCCTGTAATAAAGATCATACTTTCCAGATAGCTGTCATAAGCATATCCGTAGCCAGGCCCGTAATCGTCAATCAAATAACGTGCAACACTTGGATCATTCATCATTGATCCAGCCCAGCTTATGAGACCCACAACAATAAGTAGACCAATAATACTTAACGCTGACAATACAATGGTGGCAATGCTTAAGCCCTTTATGACTTTTGCATTTTTATCCATCATTCATCCCCTCCAACCAAGGAACGCTCTTATAAAACACTTTTATACTTTTTACGTTATAAAGGACAAACGATTCAAATGGCCCCTAAGCCACAGCAACGATAAAGCTTTGTAAGAATAGCGTCAGGTTCTGGTTAATCAACACAAACCAGCCCTAACATCTTGCAAAAAATCCCCCAATACTTCCTACATACTCCACTCTAATAAGCGACTCAGGAAGCGTGTCAATTCAGGAGTTTGCGGGTGCTCAAAAATATCTTCTGATGCGCCACATTCAAGTAAATGACCCTCAGAGAGAAACGCAACACTATCACATGCATGGCGCGCAAAGCCCATTTCATGCGTAACAATAATAAAGCGCGTCCCCTCTTCTTTCAGATCACGTACAACGTCCAAAACCTCTGTTGTAAATTCTGGATCAAGAGCACTTGTCGGCTCATCAAGTAAGAGCAAACGCGGTCGAGCGGCAAGCGCTCGCGCAATTGCCACACGCTGTTTCTGCCCACCAGAGAGCTGAGCAGGACGTTTGTCAAGCGATAGGGTTAACCCCAAGCGATCCAACAAAGCACGAGCACGATCTTGCGCCTCATCTTCAGCAATCCCATGAACCACCTGCAACGGGAGTGCCACATTAGCAAGCGCGCTCAAATGGTGAAATAAGCCACCATCTTGAAATACAAATCCAAGCGTTGTGCGATAATCACGCAGCGAGCTTTCAGAAAAGTCGATAGACACCCCATCAACCATCATAGTGCCTGATGATGGAGCCAAAAGACCACCAACAATACGCAACAACGTAGACTTCCCGCCTCCAGAAGGACCAATGATGGCAAGCGCCGACACGTCCTCATCAAAGGTTACACCACGCAAAACCTCAACCTGATCAAATGATTTACCAATATCATTCAACGTGATGCGCATTGCGGCCTCTCCCCTCCTTTAAGCATATATCGATCCCTATGCCGGTTTATGTACTGATCCCTATGCCAGTTCATGGTTCGTGTATTAGTTCCTTGTATCGATCCCTCTATTGACCTGCTATCGGATCACCACATTACCTCAATGCTTGTAATCAAGTTTTTTCTCAAAATGCCGACTTATAGCCATAATAGGCAACGTGAGTATCAGATACAAAGCACCCAACAATAAAAAGCCACCAAAGAAATTGTAGTTTGTTGCCGTAATCTCTCGCATAGTTTGCGTCAACTCAATTACTGCAATCACTGACAAAAGCGAAGAATCTTTAATAATTGAAGCAATCTGACCCGTCAGCGCTGGAAGCGTGCGTGCAACAAGCTGTGGGGCAATCACATACCGAATAGTTTGCACGCGCGTAAAACCCACCGCACGCGCCGACTCCAATTGACCTTGATCAAGCGACATCAAACTACCGCGAATAATCTCTGCAATATAGGCACCTGAAAAGATCGACAGGATCAAAATGCCTGCGAGAACACGATTTTCAATACCCCATGCTGTACCAATAATGTAATAGAAAAAATAAACTTGAACGATAAGGGGTGTACCTCGAATAATTTTCACGTACAAGTCACACACGTATCGAATAGGCAAAAACCGCACGCTCTGACCGGCTGCCACAACAACACCAACAAGCAAACTAATTACCAATGATGCAGCCGATATGGCTACAGTCATACAAAACCCATCCCAAATACGAATGCGATATTGCTCAACAAAATCAAAATTCAAGGTGATTCCCGCCATAGCAAGCGAGGCCCAAATCACAACAACAACCACAACGCAAACAGCTAAATAATTGAATACTGCTTTAGCTGGTCGCACTTCACCTGTTATTGAGGCAAAAAATGGATTATGGGAAAAACGATGCGAAGAGTGCGCTTGAGGGCACATTGCTACTGATACGTCTTCTTGATCAGTCATCACTATCACCCTCCTCACACAAAACAATTTACCTAAGATTACTCAAAATCAAAGAACCATTTAAAGTTGTACTCGTCAAAGGCTTTCTTCTCTTCGGAAAGATACTTCTCTGTCAGGGTGTCAAACTCGCCATCGGTTTTAGACTGCGCAATGAATTCATTGAGCTGATCGAGCAACTCAGTATTGCCCTTACGCACTGCTATGCCCCACTCCTCAGCATCTTGGAATGGAATATAGACGGCTTGGGTCGTGTCGGGATTAGCTTTTTGATTGCGATAAATTGTGAGCTGATCATAGAGGAACCCATCGGCCTTACCTTGAACAACCTCAGTAACACACGCACTCTCATCAGCAAGACGCACGATGTCTGCATTGGTGAGGTTTTTTGTAGCGTACACATCACCCGTCGACCCTGTCTTCACCGCGACTTTTTTGCCAGCCTGATTCAAGTCGTCCACATTGGTAATATTTGAATCTGCGTTTGCAAGAATAGCTAACTGAGCCATAGCATACGCATCAGAAAAATCGACCGACTCCGCGCGTTCCGGTGTGATAGTCATTGAACTAATAACTAAATCTGCCTTACCCGATTGAAGCGATGGGATCAGCCCATCCCACGCCGTGTTTTCGATTTGAATATCATAGTTATAAGCATCACCAAAATCGCGAATAAAGTCCACAGCAAGACCCTCAGGATTACCAGCATCATCTTTTGTCTCAAAAGGAGGATAGGCAAGCTCCATAGCCACAGTAAGTGTTTTCTTTTCATCTGCTTGACTGGTTGTATCTTGGTTATTCTCGGCATTATTACCACAGCCACTTAACATAAACACAAGCATACAAGCACAGGCAATCATTACCGCCATCAGCGTTATACGCTTATGCTGGCATGCACGCATCACGTGCGTTGCCTGCTCAGAACCAACAGAGGATACCATTCCTTGCATAATGCCGGCATGTATTTTAGTGCTACAAAATGAACGCTTTTTAGCTTGTCCATTACGGTAGGCACTATCTTCTTGCTTAGCGTATTGTTCAACACGACGCTTACTTGATGCTTTTCTCATTACTTTTCTCCTTTGAGGCTCGTTTGTCCGGTTTCAAATCGAATAGTATCGAGTCGATCATCTATGTTTGTCTGCATAGCAATCAGAGTCTGATACGTAGTTGCTAGATCGGCCTTATCCACTCCCATCAGCAAAGATTCAATAAGCTCGGTGGAAATTCGATCAAATAATGGTTTGAGTGACCGACCCTTCTCCGTCAGCGAGACATAATTAACACGTTTGTCGCGTGATCCCGGATGCTTTTCAACATAGCCACCCTCAATCAGCTTACGCACAAGCGCTGTTACTGTTGAAGGATCTTTACCAATCGCATCAGCTAACCCAGCCATAGGCATCTCGTCATTTGCAAAAAGACACATCAGAATACCTCCATGTGAAGGAACAACATTCTTCAAACCTTCTTGCGTCATGAGATACATAAGATAGCGATTAGCCGCACTCAGCGTATGCGAGAGAACGTGTACGATATCACGATAAGAATTATCAGCCATGATACCCCTTTACTTCCATAATGCCCCTCTATTCAGTAGCAAAGCCCTTGCTCACAACCGCATCAAAACGACAAACGTGATAGCAATTTCCACACTCATCACATCGTTCGCCCACAATACGATAAGGGCTCCCTGGCACAATTGCCTTATGCGTACATGCTTCAAGGCACATTCCGCATTCAGTACAGGCATCAGTAATCGTTAATCCCGGTCCAACAAAAACAGCACCGCCCCAAGCAAAGCGCTCACGCAAAATCTTGTGATCGCGATGAACCATATTGAAATCGTAATCGTAGAGTTCACCCCACGCACGATTAAGCACCAATACTTTGGTTTCAGGATATTTATTAATGTCGTATATCGCTACATTAAACTGCGGATTTTTGCTTGCTTTTGCATGCACTTCATCGTCAGACAACAGACGCACTTCACCCGAAACGCGAACCATGAAACCTGGTTGAAAATGCGGCATATTGTCATCATCCCATTGACAGGGAGCTCCTGTTTTCTCTCCACATACCGTCAGCTTGCCGCCTTCAATAAGCTGGCGATAAAATGGTTTTGTATCCATCGTACGTAAGTAGAGTCCCTCATCGTCGCAGGCGAAAAAGTGCGCAATGCGCGAATCAACACCACCGCATCCATCAAGCGTGGCAAAGCTACAGCACCCTATTTGATCAAACAAATCATATACTTCAGAAATAGACAACATGACCTATCGCCGTCCTTCTTCTTGAGAACTTTGCGCTTTATACGCACGGTATCGTCTAGCAAGAGCATGTGCATACTCCGCCATAAGATCCAGATTGAACAGTGCAGTGCAATCTTCAGACACATTGGATACGCTATTCGCGTCGATAATAAAGTTGCCTGCGTCGTTTTCAATGACATCAAAACTACCAAACTGAATATCCAAAAGACGCGCTGCGGCAAGTACTGATTCGATAACAGAAGAAGGACAATCAGGATAGAGTTCGTACGTCGAACCTTCGTGATACGACGAGAGCCCATTTTTCGCAACCGAACGCTTCACTACCAGAGCAATCTCGTTGTCGATTACTTCCACGCGCGTAAGATACCCTTTTGTAGGTTCGAGATATTCTTCAACAATGAAAACGTACTCAGGTGCGGTTTGCAAAAACATGCGCGCTTCTTTAGCCGAGTACACAACCGCCGTGTACGTTGTGCGCCCTCCACAGTTAGGCTTAATAATGCAGGGGTACGGCCATTCATCAAGCGACCGATACGTATCCTCCCCCTGGCACCCATCGCCTGCGTGAATAAAGCTGCTACCAGTATCACCAGCGAGAATCTCAGGAGGAGTGCCCAAAGCAATGATCTCTGGAACAGCAATGCCTGCTGCACCGAGTGTTTCGGTTGCATACTGCTTATCAATCTCGCATTGATGAGCATGTGCAGGGTTAATAAGAGGGATATCTTTTGTTCGCTCATCCCTAAGCAATGCTTCCATCATGCGATGAGCATGATCATGCCCGCGAAAACAAGCACTTGCAAAAACGCGACTTACTAAGAAATCACATGTTGCAGCACGTGTAAGCGCATCATCTTGCTCCATATCAATCATGCAGACTGCATCCACACCTAATGCCATTTTGAGTTCCTGGGCAAGTTTCCAATCAGACCATTCATCTGATTCATAAAGAATCCCAAACAATGCGTCTGACCTCCTCATATTGTCATCTGTAATAATCTTCACCATAACTTTTGTTGCGATATAGCTTTCATTGCCATGCAACAAAACAACACGACTTATAGCGTGGCGTGCATCACAGAATACTTTGATATCAAAGTATTGTCAAGCAAACGTAAACGAGATTGATGCCATCAACAAAAAAACCGACCACACTCACAAGCGTGATCGGTTTCATATAGTTACATGGTGCGGGCGAAAGGACTTGAACCTTCATGGGGTTGCCCCCATACGGACCTGA
>CAJMOJ010000005.1 GCA_905215035.1 uncultured bacterium | reverse complement strand
ATCTTGGTAGTCTGGATCGGCCCGATAGATCCTGACAACAGAGAGCCCAGGCATAATGCCTGGGCTCTCTCAATATGTATCGACTATATGTCTGTCTTATAAGACAGTAATTCTATATTTCTAAAGGTAAGACCGGCATCAGTTGCTAATAACGATCAACGTATGATGAATGAGTCTAATGGATGCCGGGCCAATTAGCTCCAACTGCAGGAGGGGTAATTGGTTTAGATCCTTCAACATGAGGGATAACGCCAAATTCTCTAAGGAGACCATATATATCGGTACCTTCAAGCTTCTTGAGTCCTTCATGAAGTGCAAGCTTTTCGACAGGATTCATGTCCATATCAGTAACGGGTTTGCCGTCGCGTAAAACAACAGTTGCATTGAGAAGTGATCTAATATCAAAGACGCTACCCCATACCTCAGGAACGCCACGATCGACATTGCAGAGGGTATATACTGCCTCCATGCCGGTGCGCATTGAGTATTCCGTGGTAAAAATTGTGTCGCGTTCAGTTTCAGCAAATTGGCCAATAAAAGCAAAGTTTACTGCTTCATCAGGCACAACTTTAGGACGATCAGTGCCATTGCGCGGCATAAAGAATGCAGTAATATAGGGCATCATGCAGGGTACGGTGTTGGCGCTATTCATTGCCAAGTCCTCAATCTGGTCCTCAGGCACACCCATCTGATAGAGCCACTCCATACAAATCTCTTTGCCAGTGCAATCGCGCATTGCCTTTTTTACATAGTTGCCAGGAGTATCAGTAAAAAGACCATATACCCAAACGCAAAGTTGATCCTTCGGTTGAGCGCGGAATTGGGGCTGTCGGTTAATAGTCCAGCTCAAAAGCCAGCCAGAGTCTTTAACAGAAACGATGCCACCGGTGACAACGCCACCTGAATAAGGGTCGCGCTTGCAGATCTTTTCAATATAAGGTGCGATTTTATCATCAAGAGTTGTTACGGTGGCGCTCATCCAGTTTGACTTTTCTGGATCATAGATAAATTTTTCAGGATTACCAAAGGCAGGATCTTGCTTTGCAATTTTGCGCCACAGGTCAAATGATGAACCCTCAGGAAGTTCAGTAATAAATTGAGCCGGCGTGTCTTGAGAACCAAATGATGAATTGGCGACACAGCTACCGTTTGTGATAAAGAGAAGATCGTCTTCGCTCAAATGGATAGTACGTGTTGCTTCGTTATTAGGTACGGAAACGGTGCCATTGTGATCTTGGGTATGACGCACCTCAATTTCAGTGGCGATCTTTCGGCCGTTCTCGCAGCTGAAACGTACATCAGTAACTTCGGTATTGAGATGGAACGTAACATTATGAGTTTTCAAATAGTTGACCATAGGTAAGATCATGGACTCATATTGGTTATAACGAGTAAAGCGCAGTGCGCTAAAGTCAGGAAGACCACCTACATGGTGAACGTAGCGTTGGATATAGCGCTTCATCTCAAGAGCCGAGTGCCAATTCTCAAAGGCAAACATAGTACGCCAATATAACCAGAACGTAGAATTAAGTACTTCATCAGAGAAGTAATCTGTAATAGGTTTATCGGCTAGATCTTCCTCAGGAGTAAAGAATAACTTCATGATCTCTAGTGCGCCTTTATCAGAGAGATCAAATTTGCCATCAGTGTGAGCATCTTGCCCTTGGTCGATGGTGGCACGACAGAGTGAGTAGTTTGGATCTCGCTTATTAAGCCAGTAATAGTAATCCAAAATGCTTACGTTAGGGTCTTCGATAGAGGGAATATCACGATAGAGATCCCACATGACCTCAAAGTGGTTATCCATCTCTCGTCCGCCACGCATGGTAAATCCAAGTTGCGGATATTCCCATCCATCGCAAGCACCACCAGGCTCTGAATCGCGTTCAAAAATATGGATACGAGTTCCGTCCATCTGGGCATCTCTAATAAGAAAGCATGCAGTAGAGAGGGCAGCAAGACCTGTTCCAATAATATAGGCAGATTTTTGATCGATATGTTCGGGCTTGAGTGGATGAGCAAATGCTTCGTAATTTCCGCTGGAATAATACATAAGGTCCTCCTTATTCTGCGTACTGCGAGATACATGCTCGTACGACCATTGTTTGTTAAAGTCCCATTTAAGAAAACCTACAAATGGAAACGATGCTCTTTGCATCATGATTCTCGCCAGATAAGAATTCAACGACCATAGGTTTACTAAACCTATACAGAACTATGACAAAGCAACACTTGGAGAAACATTGTTGCAAAACGGCTGTTGGAAGAGGGGAGCAATTATTGCTAGTGCGCCTTGTTGCATTACTACGCTTCTTAAAAACAAACAGAGTGCAGCGGCGGTGTCTTACTGCAAGTTTGCAAAACGGTATCGGTTTTTTACGTTTCTTACGTCACTTTAACGCGCAGCCCACAAAAGAGCATAAATTACCTGAACAGGAAAAAGAGGGCGATTGAGCCTCCTTAGAATGAGGATAAATCAATTAGGAGGTTCTGCAATGGAAATAACAAACACAACAACCGACTCTAATGCAGCGACAAAGTCCGCTCCTATCACAGATGGCATGCATCTTTTAGTCGATGCACTTTTGAAAAATGGTATCGATAAAATGTATGGCGTTATTGGTATTCCTGTTACTGATGTTGCACGTATCGCACAAGCAAAAGGTATACGTTATATTGGTATGCGTCATGAGGCGGATGCTGGTAATGCGGCTGCAGCTCATGGATTTTTGACTGGTAAGCCAGGTGTTTTCTTAACAGTATCAGCGCCAGGTTTTTTGAATGGTTTGGCTCCTTTGCGAGAAGCAACAGAAAATGGGTTTCCCTGCATTCAGTTTGGTGGATCATCTGATAGGTCAACGGTGGATTTGCAGGAAGGTCAGTATGAAGGACTCGACCAACGTGCTTATGCTGTGCCGTTTACAAAAGCTGCATTTAGAATTGATAAAATTGAAGATATTGGATTAGGTGTTGTTCGCGCAATACGTACAGCATGCTCAGGACGACCTGGTGGTGTATATGTTGACTTGCCTGATACACTTTTGGGTCAGACTATGGATGCAGCTGCAGCAGCAGAGACTCTTTTTGCAGTGAATGATCCAGCCCCTGCAATGATCCCATCGCAAGAGAGCATTGATCATGCGCTTCAGCTGTTAGCGCAGGCAAAAAATCCTCTAATCTTTCTTGGTAAAGGCGCCGCATACGCGCGCGCTGATGAAGAAATTAATGAATTTATTCATAAGACCGGTATTCCGTTTCAGCCTATGTCGATGGCAAAAGGCTTGATTCCTGATACAGATCCTTTATGTACTGCATCTTGCCGCGGTCTCGCTATGCGAAGCGCTGATGTCGTTCTTATGATTGGCGCCCGTCTTAATTGGATGCTTCATTTTGGTAAAGGTAAAAGCTGGAATCCGAATGTAAAGTTTATTCAAATTGATATTGATCCAACTGAAATTGATAATGCGCGCTATATTGAGGCGCCCATCGTAGGCGATATTAAATCAACGATGAAGTTATTGCTTGATGGTCTGTCTCGCTATGACATTCATGCAAGCAAGGATTGGATTTCGTTATTGGCCGACGATGCTGCTAAGAACAATGCGAAGTTTGCTGGTAAGACGTCCGCAACAACGGTTCCCATGGACCATTACAACGCATTAGGTGCTGTCAAAAAAGTTATTGATAAAAACCCTGATGTAGTGATTGTTAACGAGGGCGCCAATACGCTTGACGATTGCCGTGACATTGTTGATATGTATAAACCACGCCAGCGTCTTGACTGCGGTACATGGGGTGTTATGGGTGTTGGTACGGGATACGCTATTGCAGCAGCAGTCGCTACCGGTAAATCAGTCGTTTCGATTCATGGTGATTCCGCTTTTGGTTTTGATGGCATGGAGGTTGAGACTATATGTCGCTACAACCTACCTATCACGATCATGGTTTTGAATAATGGCGGCATCTATCGTGGTGACTTTGAGAATTTGGGTACTGATGGAGACCCATCGCCCTTAACACTCGATGCAACTGCCCATTATGAAAAGATGATGGAAGCATTTGGTGGTACAGGCTATTTTGCAACAACTCCTGACGAGGTTGAGCAATATCTGACCGAAGCACTTGCATCAAAGAAGCCCTGCTTTATCAATGTGCAACTTTCCATCCATGCTGGTGTTGAATCGGGACACATCTCTGACTTGAATCCAAAACCAGCTGTTGGTCCTCTTGCAACATCTGAATGTGAAGACCTTGCTGCTCACATCGAAGATGGCAAAGTAGTTGGCTAACTTTTATAGCGTTTGATTGTAATGGTGAATCTTGTTTTGTGTTTTGTTAACCGAATTATAGGAAGGCGCACGATAGGATTGCCAGCTTGACGAGTTTATGTAAGGAGGGAAGATGGAAACTATTTTAATCAATGATATTCTCCCCATTTTAGTCATCATGATCTTGGGGTATATCTGCGGAAAATTAAGCTACTTTGATGATGATCAGCGTCAGGGTCTTAATAAAGTTGTTCTAAACATTGCATTACCAGCAGCACTCTTTGTTTCAATTGTGAAAGCTACCAGAGAGATGCTTGTAGCTGATGTAACACTTACCATAATTAGTGTTGTTGGTATTGTGGCTATGTTTATGTTGGCATTTTTCTTATGCCGTATTATGTTTCATCACACGATTCAAGAGGCTGCTGTTTGTGCGTTGATTGCTGGATCCCCAACTATTGGATTCTTAGGATTCGCAGTGCTTGATCCAATTTATGGTAACAGTGTTGATACTAACTTAGTTATTGCGATTGTTTCTATTGTGGTAAATGCAATCACTATTCCGATTGGCTTCTACCTCATTAATATGGGTCAGGCTAAAGCTCGCAAAAAAGCAGCTGCCGCAGCCGCAGCAACTGCTACGAGCGCTACGAAAACCTCTGCAGCAGCAACTGCTACGAGTGGTTCAGCAACCCTTACAGCTGCAACGGCATCGGCGGCTGTTAAAGCTCCGGTCAATGAGGTTGATGCTACAGACAAAAATCAAGAGCTTAACGTTGCAGATACTTCTAATAAAGGAAATAAGAAACCTACTCATACCAACTCTAATGTAGAAGCAATTATTAATGCACTTAAGCAGCCGGTATGCTGGGCGCCTCTTCTTGCAATTGCACTGGTCATCATTGGGGTAAAGTTCCCCACTGAGTTAGACCCCTGTTTTGAATTGATTGCAAAGGCAAATTCCGGTATAGCTGTTTTGGCAGCGGGCTTAGCGTTATCTACGGTTAAATTCAGTTTTAGTCTTGAGACTTGGTGGAACACGTTCTATCGCCTGATCTTAACTCCAGCAGTTTTTGTTGTAGTTGGATTACTGTGCGGCATGGGTGGCGATCTCGATAAGCTTTCAATGCTTGTGTTGGCAGTTGCTCTTCCGCCTGCATTTTCTGGAATTATCATTGCATCTCGTTACAACATCTACGTTAAGGAGGGTGCATCGACAACAGCAGTGGCAACCGTTTGCTTTGCAGCAACGTGTATTTTATGGATTTGGCTGATGCCTATCATTGGCCATATGCTTTAAATCACAACCTTGACAATGTTTCTCCTTTAGTACCGAGGCAAGTGGCAAGTAAGACTTCTAACTTACCTTGCAGATACCTTTGACCTGCTTGTCTTAGCGTACTTTTATCACACAGGACAACCATCTCGTGCATGAGGTGGTTGTTCTGTTTTGTAGGGAGTGCTTTATTGCGTTGCGCTACGTAACTACGTGGGTTGGACAGTTATCAGTGTTGCGTAACTACTTGGTTGCAAAAGGAGCAGTTAGTCAACCATTTCAGGATTTTAAAATCACCTGTATTTAAATGAAGATACAGCGAGCCAAAAGAGGGCAGAGCATGAGAAGGGATGGGTGCTATGGAAACATCGCCAAATCGTAACGTAATGACGGGTATGACAGCAGCAGCTTATGCAGCATATGCATTATCTGATGCCGCCATGATTTTTCCTATTACACCAGCATCTCATATGGCAGAGACTATTGAGTCATGGGCGGTTGCAGAGAAGAAAAATCTGTTCGGTCAGACGGTTGATGTACAGGAGATGCAATCAGAAAAAGGCGCATCGGGCGCTATGCATGGGTGCTTATCAGGGGGAGCACTTACCTCTACCTTTACCGCATCGCAAGGTCTTATGCTCATGATTCCTAATATGTATAAGATTTCAGGCGAGATGCTTCCAGGCGTTTTTCATATAACGGGTCGGTCTCTTGCGGCGCATGCTCTATCGATTTTTGGCGACCATCAAGATATCATGGCGGTTCGTGCAACCGGTGTCGCAATGCTTGCTTCAACATCAGTGCAAGAGTGTATGGATCTATCGTTGGTGGCACACCTTTCTGCTATACAAGGCTCACTTCCGTTTGCGCATTTTTTTGACGGATTTCGCACTAGCGATGAGCTGGCAACGATCGATGTTATTGAACAGGAGCAGATGCGTGATTTGGTCGATTGGGATGCGGTAGCTCGTTTCCGTAAATCTTGCATGGAGCCAGAGCGCCCTCTTGTGCGTGGTACGGCACAAAATTCTGATGTGTATTTTCAGTATCGAGAAGCTCCTAACGTCTATTACGATGCGCTCCCCGGTATTGTTCAAGAAAATATGGACAAGGTCGCAAAACTTACTGGTCGTACGTATCATCTCTTTGATTATTATGGTGCACCTGATGCAGAACGCGTCATAGTAAGTCTTGCTTCAAGCTGTGACGTAGTTACAAAAGCGGTAGATTATCTCAACGCGCGTGGAGAAAAAGTTGGTCTTATAAAGGTCCGTCTCTATAGGCCATTTTCGATGGAGCATTTTGTGTCAGCAATTCCTGCTTCAACCAAGATTATAAGTGTTCTTGATCGAACAAAAGAACCCGGTAGTCAAGGGGAGCCTCTCTTACAAGATGTTTGTACGGCGATTCTTTCATCAGGTAAAAGCGATATTCGAGTTGTGGGCGGACGTTACGGTTTAAGCTCGAAAGACTTTACACCGGCTATGGCTTGTGCGGTGTATGACAACATGAAAGCGGCAGATCCTAAAACGCGTTTTACTGTTGGCATTACCGATGATGTTACTAACTTGTCTTTGCCTATAGGAGAGCCTATCGACATTGTGCCTAAAGGTATGGTGCAATGTATGTTTTATGGCTTTGGCTCAGATGGTACCGTTGGTGCTAACAAAGAAGCTACTAAGATTGTCGGTAATTATTCAGGTAAATATGCACAAGGCTATTCATGGTTTGATTCTAAAAAATCGGGCGGTCTGACTATTTCGTATTTACGTTTTGGCGATGAGCCCATCAATGCGCCGTATCTCATCACCCAGGCAGATTATATTGCCTGTCATAAAGATATTTATGTCACGCGTGAATATCCTATGGCGGACGCTCTCAAAGAGGGCGGCGTATTTGTGCTGAATTCATCCTGGGATTTGGATGCTATGGAGAAACATTTTCCTGCGGCATTTAAGCGATCGCTTGCGGAAAAACATGCACGTCTCTATGTGATTGATGCAGCGCATATTGCTGAAGAAGTTGGACTGGGTACTCGTATTAACATGATTATGGAGACAGCATTCTTTAAACTCTCGCAGGTCATGGATTTTGATCAAGCAATCGCTCTACTCAAAGAAGATATTAAAACCCTGTATGCAGCAAAGGGCCAAGAGGTGATTGCTATGAATCTCAAGGCGATTGATGCAGCGCTTACTGGGTTACAGGAAGTAACATATCCTCAAAGCTGGATCAATGCCAAAGATACGGTAGTGCCAACTGAAGTAGTGCCTGAATTTGTTGCAGATATAGCCCGTCCTATGGATACCCTTCATGGCGATGAGCTTCCCGTTTCAAAATTTAATCCCGCAGGTTTCGTGCCTTTGGGGTCAAGTGGATATGAGAAACGCAGTGTCGCATTTTCTATCCCTGAATGGCAATGTGATAAATGCATTCAATGTTATCAGTGCTCTTTTGTCTGTCCGCATGGAGCAATCCGCCCTTATGTTGCAACCGATTCAGAACTCTCAGGAGCTCCACAGGCATATAACACCAAACCGGCAACGCTGAAAGAAATCAAGGGTCTTCATTTCCGCATTCAGGTATATCCACAAGATTGTGTTGGCTGTGGGTCGTGTGCACACAACTGTCCGGCTCCCGGTAAGGCATTAGTGATGAAGCCTCTTGAGACGCAGCTTGAAACCCAGAAAGAAAACCTTAGGTTTGCTCAAGAAAATGTCTCATTAAAGGATGATTTAGTACCTAAGACAACGGTACCTGGCACACAGTTACAGCAGCCCTTATTGCAGTTCTCAGGTGCTTGTGCCGGATGCGGGGAGACACCCTATGTCAAGCTTCTCACGCAACTCTTTGGTGATCGACTCCTTATTGCTAATGCAACAGGCTGCTCATCAATTTGGGGAGCATATATGCCAAGTATTTCTTATACCACTAACAAACGAGGTCATGGACCAGCATGGGGTAACTCACTTTTTGAAGATAATGGCGAGTATGGTTTTGGTATTGCGAAAGGGGTGCGCATTCGTCGCAATAAGCTGGTGGCATTAGTAACTGATGCGCTTGCTGATCCTGCTCTTCCGGCTGATTTAAAAGATCTCATGCAAACTTGGCTTGAGCAAAGAGATGATGCGGATGCAGCCTATGATATCGGCCAGGCAATTCAAACATATATTGTTGAGCACAACTTGCAAAACAACACTGACAAGAAGTCAGCTGCAGCGTCTTATACACCATCAAATTCAGCAGCCCCATCGGCAGATTACGAACAGATCATGGCTTATGCAGAGATGTTTGGAAAGAAGAGCGTATGGGCAGTAGGTGGCGATGGCTGGGCATACGATATTGACTATGACGGTATTGATCATGTGCTCGCACAGGGCGAAAACATCAATATTCTTGTGCTTGATACAGAAGGCTATTCCAATACCGGTGGTGAGCTTTCCAAAGCAACGCAGTTGGGCTCAGTATCAGGCTTTGCGCTTGATGGAAAACCAACGCCAAAGAAAAATATGGGTCGCATGATGATGGCATATGATTATGTCTATGTTGCTCAAGTTTGTCTTGGTGCTGACATGCAGCAAACCATTACGGCGCTGCGTGAAGCCGAGGCTTATGATGGTCCTTCAATCGTAATTTGCTTGTGTCCTTGTATTTCTTGGGGATTAAAGGAGGGCATGTCGACCGTAGTTTCTGCGCAAAAGCAGGCGGTTAAGGCAGGGTATTGGCCACTTTTCCGTTTTAACCCAATGCTTGCGGCTAAGGGCAAGGATCCATTAACTATTGATTACAAGACGCCTGATGGCAAGCTCGAAGAATTCTTAGACGGTCAAAATAGGTATACATCCTTGAAGGATCGCAAACCCACCTTGTCGGCTCGTCTCCAAAGCGAGCTCGCTAAAGATTGTGACCGCAATTATGAGGAACTTGTTCGCACGGTCGATGTGTATAAACCTGCCTCTACCGAGTAATCCTATTGAGTGTTAGCACAATAAAAATAGCCCTAAGCTAAAAGCGCTTAGGGCTATTCGATATGATTAGTAAGTTGTGTGCGTTTAGTCTGCTTTGTAATGGACTTTTGACACGCTTACTTTTTAATAACCTGAACAGCAGGGTTGTGAGGTGTAGTAGGTGCTGCCATGACACCGTTTTGCTCAAATTCTTTAACCTGTTCTTCGGTATAACCAAGGCCTACTAAGACATCGGTGTTGTTTTCACCTAAGTCTGGAGCACGCTTATATTCTGGCGTGAAGTTGGATAGGGTAAAAGGAACACCAATAGTCTTAAACTTACCGCGCGCACCACCTTGATCGATAATAGGCATCGTGCCATCATCGACAAGCTCTTGATCGTTTTCGATTTCATACCAGTCGCATACCGGCCCTACGGGAATGCCCAGTTTGCCAAGCTCGGTAGTTAAAGTGTACTTGTCATATTGCTGTGTGTAGGCTTCAATTTCTTTGTAGAGCTCAGGCTTGTGAAGTTGACGATGCTCCCAAGAATCAAAACGGGGATCCTGTGCAAGCTCAGGCTTGCCAATAGCATTAGCAAGGGTGACAAAATGCTTCTCGGCATTTTGAATAACAATGTAGACATAAGCATTAGGATCAGTTTCCCAGCCCTTAGCTTTGTAGGTCCAGCCAATAACTTGGCCACCTTCGGTGTTTTCTGCACGAGGAATTGCTTTACCCCAGTTGAAGTCAGGATAGACCTCGTAGTGAGGTAAGGCACCTAAGTTGTCCAACATGATTTGGTCACGAAGTTTAATACGGCAAAGATTCATAACGGCGTTGTGCATGGATTGATATACATAGCAGCCTTCACCTGTGTTATGGCGCTGCTCCAATGCAGCCAAAATGCCAATCAAAAGATGCATGCCAGTGTTAGAGTCGCCTAATGCTGCGGCAGATTGGGTAGGAATATTGAAATCGCCTTCGTTCCAGCCAGTTGCTGATGCAGCGCCTGCTGCGCACTGCGCAACGGGCTCAAAAGCTTTGACATGCTCAAAACGAGAACCCTTATTGAATCCCTTTAAGGAAGCCATAATACACTTGGGGTTGATTTTGTGGACTTCATCCCATCCAAATCCAAGCTTTTCAACATCGCCAGGACCAATGTTCTCAACAAAGATGTCTGCCTCTTGCAAAAGCTTAGTTAAGATTTCTTTACCTTGCTCGGTTTTAACATTTAAAACAATAGATTTTTTATTGGCATTAAGCTGAAGGTAATACACGCTCCAAGAATCAGCGATATCAAGAAGCTCGGTACGGGTTGGATCTCCACCAGGACGTTCGAGCTTGATTACTTCTGCACCGAGCCATGCCAAAATTTGGGTACAACTTGGGCCCGATTGTACTTCAGTCCAATCGATAACTTTTATACCCGCTAAAGGAGCAGTTGATGTGGTATCTGCCATTGGGATCACCTTTCTATTCAGCAACAAAGTTTGTGTCATGTCATAGTTGCATCTTAGATTTTTGATACAGGGCATATCGAGGGAAAACGTCTTTGAAACCTCTGTGTTAGCAAAGTGGGAGAAAAGGGTTTGAATTGTTACCTGGTAGATATATTGGTGAGCAAAAGATGATGGAGTAAAAGGCGATGGGACAAAAATATCCCCTGCACAATTGCGTTGCAGGGGATATAGAAGATACGCATACAGAGCGCCTCTTTATGCGTATCTATGAAACGTAAAGCTTTATGAGAAGTAGTTTACGCCGCCTTCAATGAGTGGTTGATATGAGAGATTAGGGAAGTTTTTATACAGTCCATCATCCCATCGCTCGGTGTGTCCCATTTTGCCAAAGACACGCCCATCAGGAGAGGTAATACCTTCAATTGCCCAAACCGATCCATTGGGGTTAGCAGAAAGATCCATGCTGGGGTTGCCGTTTGCATCAACATATTGCGTAGCAATTTGACCATTTGCGGCCATTTGGGCGAGCAGTTCAGGGCTTGCAACAAAGCGTCCCTCACCGTGGCTAATTGCAACGGTGTGAATATCGCCAACCTGCGCTTCGGAGAGCCAAGGGGATAAAGTAGAAGCAACGCGGGTGCGTACCAGTGAGCTTTGATGGCGTCCAATAGAGTTAAAGGTGAGGGTTGGACACGCATCAGTCATGTCAACAATGTCACCGTAAGGCACTAGGCCAAGTTTTACGAGTGCCTGGAAACCATTGCAGATACCAAGCATTAAACCATCGCGGTTTTGAAGCAAGTCGCGTACTGCTTCAGTAACGACAGGAGCACGGAAGAATGCGGTGATGAACTTAGCAGAACCATCAGGCTCATCGCCACCTGAAAAACCACCAGGAATCATGATGATTTGGGATTCATTGATGGCCTCAACGAGTGCTTGCGTGCTTTCGGCAACCGCTTGTGGTGTCATGTTGTTAATGATGAGCGTCTGGGGGATAGCGCCTGCGCGTTCAAATGCGCGTGCTGTATCAAACTCGCAGTTGTTGCCCGGGAAAACAGGGATAACAACGCGTGGTTTAGCGATCGTGGTTGAAGATACAAGCGGAAGGGTATCCGTGTAAGAAATTGCTTCGACCTCAGGTAAGTTTGCACGCTCGTCAGCTGGTGTGCGATAAGGGAATACTGACTCGATGGCGGCCTCCCATTTTTCCTGGAGTACGCTCAAATCAACGCTCTGCCCGTCTGCGGTGAAAGTGTAGTCAGCAGTTGTTGTGCCTGCTTCAATAACCTCCATAGTTTCAGTGGAAGCAGGGATTTCAGCATCAGGCGCTAACTCGACAATAAAGGTGCCATATGCAGGCGTGAAGAGGGCTTCAGTGCTGATAGAGTCAGCAAGGGTAAGGCCGATAGTATTACCAACACACATTTTGAAGAGGGCTTCAGCTAAGTTGCCATAGCCCGGTGTTGCAACAGCGCGTGCATCTCCTGTTCCAATAAGTTCTTCAACAACAGCAATGGCATCCTTAAAGCCTTGTGCGTCAGGAATGAGTTCATCGTGAGCAAACTCATCGCTATAAGCAGGAGATAAGAAGATGACGCGGTTACCAGCTTCCTTAAATTCAGGTGAGGTAACACGCTCAACAGGGCCGACTGCGGTAGCAAAGCTTACCAAGGTTGGTGGAACATCGAGGGCTTCAAATGACCCCGACATAGAATCTTTGCCACCGATAGCACCAATCTCTAAGTCAAGTTGAGCCATAAGCGCACCCAAAACGGAAGCAACAGGTTTGCCCCAGCGGGTAGGATCGTTACGAAGGCGCTCGAAATACTCTTGGAACGTGAGATAGGTATCAGCGCGCTTGAAGCCAGCAGCAACAAGTTTAGCAAGACTCTCGACAACGGCGAGATAGGCGCCCTCATATTGGTTAACAGAACTCAAGTAGGGGTTATAGCCCCATGCCATACCAGAGCAAGTGTTAGTTTTCCCTTCAACCGGGAATTTGGCAGCCATGGCCATAGCAGGAGTGAGCTGAGTGGCGCCACCAAAGGGAAGGAGTACCGTGGCTGCACCAATTGTAGAGTCAAAGCGCTCAGAAAGACCTTTGTTGGAAGCGACGTTTAAGTCCGTAACAACGCTCGTCATACGCTCTTCGAGCGTGGTGCCAGGCCACGGATGGGTATAGATTTCAGAGTCAAGGACGTGCGCGTCTTGGAATTTAGGAGCACCGTTTGAGGCAAGGAAATCGCGAGAAATATCAACGATTGCATCGCCATTCCAGAACATGCGCACGCGTGCTTCTTCAGTCACCGTTGCAATAGGGGTAGCTTCAACATTTTCTTCTGTTGCAAGGGCGATAAACGCATCAACGTCTTCAGGAGCAAGGGCAACAGCCATACGCTCTTGAGATTCTGAGATAGCAAGTTCGGTACCATCAAGTCCATCGTATTTTTTGGGGACGGCATTTAAGTTAATTTCGACCCCATCGGCAAGCTCGCCAACTGCAACCGATACGCCACCAGCACCAAAGTCGTTACAGCGCTTGATTAGAGTTGCAGCATCTTTGCGCTTAAAGAGGCGCTGAATCTTGCGTTCGACAGGGGCGTTTCCTTTTTGAACTTCTGCACCACAATGATCAAGGGATTCCATGTCGTGTGCTTTGGAAGATCCGGTGGCACCACCAATACCGTCACGACCCGTACGACCACCAAGCAGGACAATGATATCGCCTGGAGCAGGAGTTTCGCGTATGACGTGATCAGCAGGTGTCGCACCGACGACAGCGCCAATCTCCATGCGTTTTGCTGCATAACCAGGATGGTAGAGCTCGTTGACCTGACCGGTTGCAAGACCAATTTGGTTGCCGTAGGAAGAGTAACCTGCAGCTGCGGTTGTGACCAACTTGCGCTGCGGGAGTTTTCCAGGAAGCGTGTCCGCTACTGGAACAAGAGGATCAGCGGCACCCGTGACACGCATTGCTTGATAAACATAGGAGCGGCCAGAGAGGGGGTCACGAATGGCGCCACCCACACAGGTTGCTGCACCACCAAAGGGCTCAATTTCGGTGGGGTGGTTGTGTGTTTCGTTCTTGAAAAGGTAGAGCCACTCTTGTTCTTCACCATTAACATCAACGGTGACTTTAACCGTGCATGCGTTGATCTCTTCTGATTCATCGAGACCCGTTAAAATACCTTTGGTTTTTAAGTAGCGGGCGCCAATTGTGCCCATATCCATCAAGCAGATGGGTTTTTCATCACGTCCGAGTTCATGGCGGATCTCGAGATATTTCTCAAAAGCTGCCTTGGTTGCCGCATCATCAATTTGGAAGTTCTCAAGTTGGGTACCAAACGTGGTGTGACGGCAGTGATCGGACCAGTACGTGTCGATCATTTTGATCTCAGTGATGGTAGGACAACGGCCTTCGGTTGCAAAGTATTGTTGGCAAAATTCAATATCAGCCAAATCCATAGCGAGTCCACGTTCAGCAATAAATGCCTCAAGCCCTGCTTTGTCGAGTGAAAGAAAGCTTTCAATCACTTCGACAGGTTCTGGTGTAGGTTGTTCAATTTTGAGTGTGTCGCGTACATCCAGCGAGGCCTCACGCGACTCAATAGGGTTAATGACGTAGTGCTTGATTGCTTCAACATCTGCAGTGCTAAGGTTGCCAGAGAGAATATAGAGTTTGGCATTGAGAACATCAGGACGCTCACCTTGGCTGATGAGCTGAATGCACTCGCTTGCAGAATCAGCGCGCTGGTCAAATTGTCCAGGAAGCGCTTCAACAGCAAAGATCACATCGCCTTCATTATGAGTGGGGAACTCTGTTGATGCAGTATCAGATTGCGGTTCGCTAAAGACAGTGGGGACGCAGGTGGTAAAAAGCTCATCGCTTATGCCTTCAACGTCGTAGCGATTAACAAGACGCACCGCTTCAAGATTGGTGATACCAAGAATGGTTTTAAGCTCGTGGGTTAACTGAGAGGCTTCAACATCAAAGCCAGGTTTCTTTTCTACGTAGACACGTGAAACCATTGATTTCCTGCTTTCAGTCGCGGGTGTATGGCGGCAACCTTTACGCGATGCGTCTACGGCCAGCTGTTGTGAGCTGTTGGTGGAGCATGCCCGCGGATGCCAAATCGTGTGTAACATGCATAGAGAAAAATGCATATAGATATAATAAAGCCTAACCGTGTGCATTGCGTGGCAAACTAGGATCAAAGTAGGTCAATTCATCATTGGCTTTGTTGTAGGCGGCCGCCCTGGTGGGTTGTCCGCAAAAGCGAGACGAAAAGGAAAAGAGAATGGAAGCGAAGGAGCTTCTTGAACAGATAGATAACGTTCATACCACCGAGAGGGGTATAGAGAGAATTAGAAAAAACCTGAACATAGATACCGATGATGTTGTTCAGTATTGTGTGAATAAAATAGTGGATGAAAGGTGCGTTATCTATAAGCAAGGGAAAAACTGGTATTGCGAAATAGACAATATTAAAATCACGATTAATTCCAGTAGCTTTACTATCATCACAGCACACGTAATCGCTACGCAATAATTACGAGATAAGGAAACGAGTTTACATGCATGTTGATATTTATACCGATGGGTCAAGTCGGGGAAATCCTGGGCCAGGCGGGTATGGCACCGTAATGCACTACGTTGATCCGACCGGCGCGTTGCATGTGCGTGAATTATCTCAAGGGTATGCGCTTACCACGAATAATCGGATGGAGCTGTTAGCGGTAATTGAAGGCCTTGAGGCGCTTAAGCGCCCTTGTACAGTCACAATATATTCTGATTCTCAGTATGTGGTGAATGCCTTTAATCAACACTGGATTGAAGGGTGGCTTAAACGCGGTTGGAAAAATTCCAATAAGAAACCCGTAAAGAATAAAGACTTATGGCAACGTCTTTTAAAGGCGAAAGAGCCTCATACGGTAGTGTTTGAGTGGGTTAAGGGGCATGCGGGCCATCCTGAAAACGAACGATGTGACGAGTTGGCTACTACTGCAGCTGATGATACGCAAGGAAAGGGTTTGCTTGTTGATGAGGGTTTCACTGAAGCCGATCTCTAGCGAAAGCCCTAGCAAATCGATCTCTAGCGAAGATATGCGATTAGGGTGTGGCGTAGCTCTTTGATGTCGATAGGTTTGGTCATAAATCCATTCATGCCCGCTACAAGCGCACGTTTTTTATCTTCGTCAAACGCGTTTGCCGTCATGGCAATGATAGGAACTGGAGGGAAGCAGGCCTTCTCTTCAAACTGACGGATTTGTCTGGTGGCTTCTTCCCCGCCCATACGAGGCATTTGCATATCCATAAAGACAAGATCGTAATAGCCAGCGCCATGACTCTTAATCATATCGAGTGCTTCAACGCCATCAACCGCAACTTCCACGGTACCGCCAAGTTGCCCGATTAATTCTGTAGCAATAAGACGATTGATCTCATTGTCTTCTACAAGGAGAATGCGGCCGGAAATAGTAGTTGGTTTAGAAACTGGTTTTACCGAAGTATGTTCTTCAGGAGACCATACTGCGGCAAGTGTCTGGCAGAGACGAGATTTAAAGACTGGCTTTGAAATAAAGCCAGTTACTCCTTGCTGACGTGCTTTAGTTTCAACTTCTGAATAATCATAGGCAGCAAGCACTATGTTGAAATCCTTGGATTTAACGTCATTGACTTGCAATGTTTGCAAAGCACGCACCAGCGCAAGATTATCAATGGCACCCGGAATAAGTTCAACAATGGCTCCATCAAAGGGTTTACCTTGTTCGACGGATGCGATCATCTGGTTCTGTGCCTCTTCTTTGGTTTGTGCAACCGAGTTTTCTATACCAAGATCAGTAAGATACTGAGAGACGGTTTCAAGAATGTCTGCCTCATCGTCAACTACCAATAAGCGTTTATTGGTAAAAGACTCAGAGGTTTCGATAGGCTTAGACGCGCCAAGCTTAAGCGGGATAACAACGGTGAAGGTAGATCCTTTATTGACTGCAGATTCTACCTGGATATCACCATCCATCATCTTAACTATATTACTTACGATAGACATACCTAAGCCGGCACCTTCGGTTCGTGTGACAGCTTCAGTCTCCTCGCGTTCAAAGGGTTCAAAAATATGTTCGAGGAATTCGGGAGTCATACCCATACCGTCATCTTCAATAATAAAGCGATAGTTTTTATAGAGAGGATTCTGATCGGATGTGTTGTGGTCATCAATATGTTGCATGGTATTTTGAGCAGAAACGAGTTCTCCCTGCTCGTTTTTAATAAGATAACCGTCTTCCTCGATAATAGTGAAAAGGACATGTCCATCTTCAGGGGTGTATTTAATAGCGTTGCCAAGCAAATTAAGAAGCACTTGGTTGAGACGAACAGGATCGCCAAGGATTTCTTCGTGTTCAATGGAGTTGGTCACCACATCAAATCCTAGGTTTTTTTGTACCGCTTGAGGCTGTGTCACGGTAATGATGTCATAGACCAAATCAGGGAAAGAAAAAGCACTTTCATTAAGTGTCATTTTTCCACTTTCAATACGGCTCATATCAAGAATGTCATTAATGAGACTTAAAAGCTGTTTTGATGAAATATCAATACGGCTTAGGCAATCTTCGACACGGGCTCGATCGTCAATATGAGTTTGTGCGATATTGGTAAGTCCAACAATGGCGTTCATAGGAGTACGAATATCGTGGCTCATGTTGGAGAGAAATTGTGATTTTGCAGCACTTGCGTGTTCAGCTACATGGAGAGCGTCGTGCAAATTATTCATGAGAAGTTGCTCACGGGTACGGCTGATGCGCAACAAATTAAGATAAACAAAAAGCGATATGATGACTGCGCCGAGCAAGATAATGCTGAATATGATGGTATTAACACCAATATGACTTACATTTTCGTAGAGTTCTTTAATGGATGCGGTTGATTCATCGAGAACCTGCGCGTTGATGCTAAGCATATCGTTGACGGTAGGTTCAATATTGTCATCAATAAATTTACTAATCTCTTGAGTGGGGATGTTTGGATCACGCGCCATAATCAGAAGCTGGTGCTCATGCTGTGAAAGGGTTGCATACGTATGCATAAGCGTTTCAGTCTCATCATCACTGGTTGTATGATTGTCGTATATTAAATAGAGATTTGAGAAAAGATCTGAATTAATTGAATCGTATGATTCTTGGACGCTTTTAATAGCGTCAGGAGAGCGTGTATACAAAAAAACGGTCAGCAAGGGTTCTGCTTTGCACCAAGAGTGTTTCAACATGACCAGCAGAAATAGAGACAGGGTAAGGACCAGAATTAATAGTGTCTGCTTCTCTATCAAGAGTGGTCATATTATGAATTAAGGTAATAAAGAACGCTGCCACCAACAGAACCAAAATAATTGCCATGACATTAGAAAGGAGCTGGGTGCGTTGTTGTTGCATCCGTTCTGTAGCTTCTTCAACCGTTTTGTTCATGCTGTTCTGTCATTTCTAATCTGTCACAAGTTCTATACAGCTTGAATACAGCCCGAGTACAGTTTGCGTACGATTTGCCAAAGTGTATAGATAGTAGCGTAGAGGTTTTTTCGGCGTTTACTGATACATTTTACAAAATGTAAGAAATCACCTTATTAGAGGGGGTTGAGAAGCAGAAAAAGAACCCGTCGGTGGTAAGGACGGGTTCTTTGAGGAGAGTATGTCAAAAAAGACAGAGGGGAGGTGAAGTTCATGTCTTTCTTGGCGGCCAGCTAGGTTGAGAACTCGGGCTTTTCTCAACTTGCTTAACCTTATTGTACTGAGTGAGTATCTTGTTGTGGTGGCGCTCAATTGGCAAGTTTGCAACAAAACAGCTACGAAGAAAACACCCCTTTAACAGGGGTGTGTGCAACTCATGAAGAGGTCATAATGTGTGCATGAGCGTATGACGCGTGTATAAACGTATGACGTGTTTATTGGGAAAGCGGTGTATTTACCAAGAAAGAATTTCGTAACCGTTTTCTGTAACAACAACTTGGATCTCCCATTGGGCGGTTAATGAACGATCGGCAGTGCGTACGGTCCAGCCATTTGGATCGGACATGTCAATATCAGGTCCTCCCGCATTGATCATAGGCTCAATGGTAAACATAAGACCAGGTGCAAGAATGGGACCAGTGCCCGCTTCAGAGACATGACTTACAAAAGGCTCTTCATGAAAATCGAGACCGATGCCGTGGCCGCCAAATTCACGTACTACAGAATAACCTTGGGATTCAGCATAGGCTTTAACTGCGGCGCCCACATCGCCTAGATGTCCCCATGGCTTTACTTGCTCGAGCCCTTTCATCATGGCCTCACGGGTAACTTCTACAAGACGTTTTTTCTCATCGTCAACATCTCCAATCATAAACATGCGCGATGAGTCTGAGTAATAACCGTCAAGGATGGTGGAACAATCAACATTGATAATGTCGCCCGATTTCAAGACATCTTGATCGCTGGGGATGCCATGACAGACGACCTCATTAAGTGAAGTACAGACTGATTTCGGATAGCCTTCAAATCCAAGAGGGGCAGGAATTGCATTATGCTCTACGGTATAGTCATGAACCCACTGGTCGATCTGTTCAGTACTTACGCCTTCACCAATACGTTCTGCAACGTAATCGAGCACTCCGATGTTAACGGCAGCACTGCGCTTTACGCCTTCAATATCAGCAGCAGTTTTGAGCATCATACGTTGAGGAACTTCTTCGCCTTCCTCATATAGCTGCTGAAGTTTGTTGTCTATAGACAAGTGACATTTCTTGTATTTCTTACCACTGCCACACCAGCACTCTTCGTTACGTTCTGGTTGAGGTTCGTTATCATACATAGCATTCTTCTCTCATGTGCCTTGGATTACTGTTGTTGAGGATTCATTGTAGCCTGATTTCTGTGGCCCATCATACAACAAAACTTTTGCGTATGGCGTTTGGCTCTTTTTGTCTTGGATGTGATATCGCATCCAAGAGGGGTGGACTATGTTCACGAGGAGTGGATCACGT
Organism: uncultured bacterium; assembly: GCA_905215035.1. Taxonomy (GTDB): domain Bacteria; phylum Actinomycetota; class Coriobacteriia; order Coriobacteriales; family Eggerthellaceae; genus Anaerotardibacter. The sequence continues at coordinate 42,119 of CAJMOJ010000005.1, read as the reverse complement.
TCATGAGGGCATAGTCTCATCTACTTTAGGCATAGCCTCATTTACAAGGGCATGATCTCATTCAACAAATTGTGAACACGTTCAGTTTGGCAGAGGGAGAGCTGCTTTCAGGTCGTAGAATGAATCGCTAGAGGCTTTTTACCTATACAAGGAGGGTGTTATGTTTAAAGCAAATGTAGGTTCAAGCACTGCAGCGGGTGCACGTGATGCAGGTCGTGAGGCGGCATCGCAAGCAGCAGTTGGGCTTGACGCTATTGATGTTGCTATGGTCTATTGCAGCTGTGACTATGTTGTTGAAGAAGTAATTGAGGGTGTAAAAGAGATTATGCCTGAGGTGCCTATTTTGGGAAACACTTCTTTTACAGGTGTTATCGTTTCAGGCGCAGGCTATGTTGGTGGTGACGAGCCCTTCGTTGGCATTATGGCGTTCTCTGATCCTGAGATGACGGTTTGTGTTACCAGTGCTGATCGTGCAGAAAATGATGATCCAGTAAGTGCTGGTGAGGCAATGGCTCTTACGGCACTGGATGCAGCTGAAGAAGACTACGCTGCCGACTACTTCTATATGGCAGCTTCTCCTGCTGAAGAAGAGTTCTATGTTAAAGGCATTTCCAATGTAATGGGTCGTATTCCTATGTTTGGTGGTTCTGCGGCAGACAATACTATTGCCGGAAATTGGAAACTCTACACGGATGGTGACTCATTTGCTGATGGATGCATTGCAGCATTCTTCTGGGGCGGTCCGGATATGACCAATATGTTTACGGGTGCTTATCGTGAGACTGATGATTTTGGTGTAATTACCAAGATTGATGGCATTCGCACAATTTCTGAAATCGATGGTGTTCCTGCAGCAAAGAAATATCAAGAATGGACGGGCTGTTCTGATGATGACATTGCCGGTGGCAATTTATTAGCCTACTCTGTTACTTCACCTCTTGGCGTAAAAGATCGTTTAGGTGACTTGGTTGCGATTCGCCATCCTATGAATGGCAATGAGGACTTCTCTATCAATGTTGGCAACAATTTAGCTGAGAAGACCTGCGTAATCCGCATGGAGGCAACGGTTGATGAGCTTATTCAATCTGTTCCTGATACCTTGCAGGCATTGATCGATCAGATGCCTGGTGATCCGCTTGCATTCCATTTGGTTCATTGCGGAGGACGTCGTGCAGGAATCGATGCTCGCATTAATGAAGTTGCTGATGCGGTAGCAAAGATTGCTGGGGATGTTCCTTATATTGTTGAATTCACCTTTGGCGAGTATGGCTTTGTTTCTGACAACAATAATACGTGCGGCGGTTTGATGCTTTCATTTACTGGCTTTAGCGAGTAAGGGATCGACACGTATACCCGTATTGAGACTTAGACCAATACAGGTAAGTCGGCACATTCGAGTCGGCATGTTTACATTGACATTCACTCAACCGAGTAAAGGAGATCATCTCTTATGAAGATGTTTATTAATGGCAAGGCTTGCGATGCTTCGAGTGGTGAAACCATTGAAGTAACCAATCCTGCAAACGGTGCTGTAATTGATACTGTTCCTGCTGCAACTCCAGAAGATGTTGCGTCTGCGGTAGCTTATGCAAAGGCCGCACAAAAAGAATGGGTAAAAGTCCCCATTCATGAGCGCGTTGACTACATGATGAAGTTCTTGGAACTTGTTGAGCGTGACAAAGAAGAGCTTGCACGTACTTTATCTAATGAGACAGGTAAGCCTATCACGGAGGCTCGTGCTGAGATTGCTAATATCCCCATCGCTTTTAAGGCATTTTCTGAGCGTGTTAAGCATCTCTACGATGAGGTTATTCCTGCAGGCATTGAAGCAGGCCAAGAGAAGACCGTTTTGATTACACGCCGTGAGCCCTTGGGTGTTGTTGTAGCGGTTATTCCGTTTAACTTCCCTTGCGATTTGTTTGATCAAAAGGTTGCTCCTGCACTGTTGTCTGGCAATGCAGTGATTGTTAAGCCTTCAACTGACAACCCTCTTACGCTTTGCATGTTGACTCAGCTTTTGGGTGAAGCAGGCGTGACCCCAGGTGCTGCTCAAATTGTGACTGGCCGCGGTTCTGTTGTTGGTCATGAACTTTGCGCTAACCCTGATGTTGATTTAGTGACATTGACTGGTTCTACTCAGGTTGGTATTGAGACGGCCGAGGTGTGCGCAAAAACGCTTACTCATACCGCGCTTGAACTTGGCGGAAATGATGCGTTTATCGTTATGCCTGATGCTGATATTGATTTGGCAACTGATGAGCTCATCTGGGGCCGTATGTATAACACCGGTCAAGTATGCTGTGCTTCCAAGCGCTTCTTGATCCACAAAGATGTTGTCGATGAGTTCACTAAGAAGGCTGTTGAGAAGATTAGTGCCTTAAAGCAGGGTGATCCTGCTGATGATGCAACCCAAATTGGCTGCTTGATTTCTGAGAGTGCGGCTAAGAAGGTTGAGGAGCAGGTTAACCTCACCGTTGAGCAGGGCGGCAAGATTATCTTGGGTGGTAAACGCAACGGTGCATTTTATGAGCCAACCGTAATTGTTGATGTTCCTAAGACTGCTGATGTTGCGTCAGACATGGAGATCTTTGGTCCTGTCGTTCCTATCATCACGTTTGAGACCGAAGAAGAAGCAATTGAGATTGCTAATGGATCTATGTTTGGTCTTTGCGGCTGCGTTTTCTCGGCTGATCAGAAGACCTGCGCTCGTGTTGCTTGTGCACTTGAGTGTGGTGGCGCGGTTGTTAATGGTGCAAGTTTCTATCGCTCTTTCGAGATGCCTTTTGGCGGCTATAAGTATTCCGGCATTGGCACTGAGGGTGTTATGAGTACCTATGATGAGATGACACACACCAAGTCCATCGTCTTGAAGAACATTTTGTAAGATTTGGATCAAAAATAATTTACGAATCCCGCATCATGCTGCAATCGTGGCTGGTGCGGGATTTTTATATATGCGATTAATAAAGTTGAGCGTGATGGAAATCGTTGTTATATTCAAGTAGCTTATTTGCTTGCAAGTAACGAGACAATTGAGCGAGAGTTCGGAGCGCTTGAGTAGATCAATGATAGTTATCCGAAGTATGTTATATCAATGGATCAGATCACTTCAGATCGAAACGAAATTATCCATTTAAAGCTTATTGATTTTCTTTTGAATGAGGGGCTTCTCCGTTTAGGATAATCCCAATCTTAACCAAAGCCTTAACCAAAGGTTACCTCTTGATGGAGGTCTTGCAAGTTTCTCCTCATATGTCCAAAAGCATCGCTATACTCATGTACACGATGAATTTTCTGCATAAACATACTCATGACACCCCCGAGCATGATGAGGCACAAGGTGCTCGCAGGGCGCAAGACTTCAGCAAGACACAGAGTTCTCATGAAGCGCAATCTCGTGAAGCGCAAGGCGCACAGAATGCTCACACCGCCAAACATGGCCGCACGCGCACTGCAAGAACTGAGCGAGAGCCCAAGCCGGCTCGTCCTAATCCCATAGCGCGTCTTGCTAATCACTGGTTTGATCGTGTGATGGGTGCAATTTCTGATGGCTCGATTGCGGATCAACAAGAAGAGTATGCCGCACATAAAACAAGTCGCGACTACATCTGGAACACGGTTGGCGTGGGTGCGTGGGGTATGGTTTTCCCTATTCTTACCATTGTCGCTACCCAGCTTGCGGGTGCTGAACAGGCCGGTATGTTCTCGATGGCGTTTGTTACGGGCACCCTTTTGATGATCATTGCCAACTTTGGCGTGCGCACCTATCAGGTGTCGGATGTTGAAGAGAAGCATTCATTTATGGATTATCAGATCAACCGATGGATTACGTGTGTCCTCATGGTGTTAGCAGGAGCGGTGTATTGCACTATCCGCGGCTACGACAATACCATGTTCTACATTTCGCTCGGTGTGTATCTGTATAAGATGGTCGATGGGTTGGCTGATGTTTATGAAGGCCGTCTCCAGCAGGTCGATAAGCTGTACTTGGCAGGCATCTCGCAGGCGCTGCGATCTATAGCGGCGCTCGTGGTATTTTCATTACTGCTTTTAATTACGCGCAACATGATTGTGGCGTCATTCGGTATGGCAATCGCCGCTGCTGCAACGTTTGTAGTGGTGACGTTTCCGCTCACCTTGCTTGAGACCCCTAAGTCAAACGGTTGGTCCATGGCTTCCATCGGAACCTTGTTCAAAAACTGTGCGCCTTTGTTTGTCGCTCTGTTCTTGTATGCTGTGATCGACAACATGCCTAAATTCGTGATGGAAGGCGCGCTCTCCTACGACAATCAACTTTACTTTAATGCACTGTATTTCCCGGCTCAAGGCATTCTACTTACGGTCCAGCTGGTATACAAACCGCTGCTCGTACGTATGGCAAACGTATGGAACGATCCGGCCAAGCGCAAAAAATTCGACCTTATCATTATCGGCATCATGCTTTTGATCGTGGTTGTGACGGTAGCCAACATCGTGATTATGGGCTGGATTGGTCTTGCCATCATGAGCTTCCTCTATGGCATTGATTTCGAGCAATTCCGCGGCCTGTGCTTCATAATGCTTGCGGCTGGTGGTGTCACGGCAATGATCGACTTTTTGTACCAAATTATCACGGTCATGCGTCGTCAAAAGGATGTCACCAAACTCTATATCATCACGCTTGGTTTCTCGCTCTTTGTGCCCATGCTCCTTGTTATGTTTACTGGTTTACCAGGTGCAGTGATTAGCTATTTGATTGTTATGAGCATTTTGTTGGTACTGCTGGTATGGGAGTATTTCCGTATTCGCTCCGATCTTGCAAAACATCCTGAAAAAGCTTATTCAGATGGTGATGGGGTTCAAGCCCATCGGGCTCAGCAAGATCGCAACAGCCATGAAGAGCACGGTAGCCACGAAGAGCACAGCAACTACGAAGGTCGCGGTGGTCGACAGGATCGCGGCAACTACGAAGGCTATGACCGGCACGAACGCCGCAATGGTCATACTGGCTATGACCGGCACGAAGACTACAGTGGGCAGCAAGGCTACGACGACTATGAAGATTATGAAGAGTCGCAAGAACCGCAAGAGCCGGCAACGCATCATGTGATGCAATTACCAGAAATTGGAGACGATACCGCCGCGAATACACATCGCGATACATAGTCGATAGAGCAGATAGAAATATAAGCCCGCGATGCAGTAAGGATTTGCTATGTATGTACCACCAAATCTCAATGGAATGAATGGATGCGAACCTTGGGTCGGTTTTAAAGTGCAACCCTTCAACAAGGCCAATGAGGTATGTCTTCCTCAAGCATGGAATGCAACAGGCGATTTCTTTTTGGTACATGTTCCAGGATCTGATCATGTATCTTGCTGGCCGCGTGAAGTACATGGTGCACGGGTAATGCAAATTGAGCAGACTGATTTAACAGCATACGATACTGAAATGCGTCGTGAACTTATTGCCGAACGAGAGGCTAATCTTGTAAGTGTAGTTGAAGATGGCTGGCTTGAGATTCCTATTGAGATGCTCGAAGATCTTCATATTGCAGAAGGTGCTGAAAGTATTGGCGTGTTAGGTATGCAAGATCACTTTGAGATCTGGAAACCTGAGACCTTTGAAGAGACGGTGTCTCAGATTGATGTGTCGCCTCTCTTTGAAAAATAGTGTCCTAACACGCTGATAAACCACTGTTTTTATTGAAAGATGATTACTTTGATAGGAGATCGCCAACGTAGTGCGTAGGTTGTTTGCCGCCAAAATAGTTGGGATCGCTGCATGCAATCATATGTTCAAAATAAAGCACAAACCAGTTGTACACGATGTGTGTGATGATACAGACGAGTACGCTGTGGCTAATCACATAGATTGTGCCAAGGGTTGCTCCTCCTACTAATGTCATGACTACGGAAAGCTTGTTGCGGTACTGCCAGTGAACAAGCCAAAAGAGCAGCGTTGAGCCTGCAACAGCAATAAGGGCGGTAAATAAAGGCGATATGCTCAGGGCGGCACACCCCATCGCTAAAAGAGGAATAAGACATCCTCTAAAGGTTGTTTCTTCAAAAACGTTAGTCAGAGGGACGAGCGTAAGTAAAAGTGGGAGTGGCAAAAAGATAAGCTCACCATTGAGGCCTTGGCGTAACTCAAGTTCATCGCGCTTGTAGTTGGGGTAGATAAGCGCAGCGATAAGATTTACGGCTAAATAGATACCAATCATGACAAGGGGAGCACACCACCATTGTGCAGGGAGTGTGCATTGGTCGAGCAAGAACGTAAACCAGCTTCCATCACATAAGGGTGCGATGAGACTACCGGCTTTGATCGAGGCAATCAGGTAGGCAAGGATGGCGGTCATGCCAGCTAAGAGTGCGGCGGATTGTATAAGCGCAACAGCAATGAGCTTGATTTCCTTTTTATCTAGTGATTGATGCTTGAGCGGTTTGTGATCTAAGGATTTATGTTCCAGATTTTGATACCTCTGTGGCTGGTTATCAAAATCTTGATGACCAGATTCTTGATACTCAGAAGTCTTATGGTTTTGTGGAGTAAAACCATAAGAGCCATGAGTATTTAGTGACGGTAGTAAAGGTATGTTGCTGTTTGCCCTCATAAACAAGTATTATGTGCCCAGAATTAAATAAATGAAAGGGGTAAAAACCCATGATAAATTTGCAAGAAGCGCAAGAAGATATTTTTGAAGAGTTCTCAGATTTTGAGAGCAATCTTGAAGCGTATCAGCATCTTAATGAACTTGCGACGATGCTGCCTGATTACGTGAGTGCTCCAAGTGACCATGAAGTGATTTTGGATGAGTTGAATCCTGAGATTGATCTGAAATTATGGATGAACGATGGAGGAATTGAATTCACTGCCAAAAGCACTAAACAAACAGTCGAAGGGATATTATACTGCGTCTACGATCTTTTAGCTGGTCTTCCTCCTTCGGATGTTGCCAATTCAGATGTGTACTTTGTTGAGGAATTTGAATCGCTTGGATTCGCCTCGGAGACCCTCAGCAATGTTATGCAGGCAATTGAAGCTATCCAAGAATTTGCAGCAGAAAGATCATAGAAGCCCACTTGTTTCTTATCCTTTCTTTTTGCAAGTGCGCACCGTAGATGATAGGACATATTGCTCTCGGAACCGTCTTATCTTCTACCTAGCTCCCTGAGACAAGTAATTGTTTCGGGGAGCTTTTCTTTTATCTTCTGATTTCTTCTAGCATATCTTCTGATTCTGAGAGAGCTGAGAGAAGGCACTTCGGAGGAGGCGAGCGCTTCTCTTGATCTTGTGATTGATCCTATGAGCTTTGCAGATCTTTTAAGCTCTGTGGATTGTTAGACTTTGGGACTTTGGTTACCAAAATAATCATGGCAATCATAAGAGCGAATCCGATAAGGTCGATAGGCGGAAATGAGGTACCAAGCCAAGCCCAGCTAAATAGTGTTGCGGAGATTGGCTCGATAGTGGCGAGAAGTGCACTTTTAACCGGCCCAAGGTCTTTAACTCCTTGAAAATACAAAACGAATGCCAAGAAGGTGCCAATAAGTGCCATATAGACCATGCAGAGCCATCCTTGTGCATCCATTTCAACGGATAGATTCCAGGGTTGCACAATAATAGTTAGCAGAATCGCACCCATAATAGAGGCGGTACCAACTGTACAAATGTTGCCCCAACGCGCTAAGAGCTCTTTGGGATAGATGGTGAGAATTGAAGCAAAAAAAGCGTTAAGGAGACCGAGAATAATTCCGGCGATAGGGAGCACGAGTTGCGTGGGATCTCCATGGGTGGCAATAATAAAGACCGACAGAAAGGCAAGTATGAACCCTGCAACATCGCGTTTGGAGGGTGCTTTGTGATACACAAAGGAAGTCCATGCAAGAATCATGACAATCTCTAAGCACTGTAAAACAGTTGCTGTTCCTGCATTGGTTACCTGAATAGATGCCATATAAACTAATTGGCAGGCAACGAGGCCAAACACCGTATAGATTATGAGCTTTTTTACTGAACGAAGGTCAGTGATCATGCGTACAAAGCGTTTGCGATCCTTAGCTGCAATAAGAAGAGCAGAGCAGGGTGCAGCACACACGAACCTAAACCAAGATAGATACATAAGTGACACAGAGGTATGTTGCAAAAGATATTCGCCACATGCACCAGAAAACCCCCAGCAGATGCCACCAGCAAGGCTTGTAATGACGCCGCGAATAAAAATCTTTTTAGTTTGATGCATCATGCTACCAGGTTCATAACGTAGTAGAGCTCAGGGCAATTAGCCTTGATAAGGGTAACGTTCAATAAGCTCAGTGATGGTAATAAGCTCATACCCTTGAGACTTCAAGTAGGGGATGGCTTCTTGGAGAGCTGCAACTGTTTGAGAGCGATCACCACCACCATCATGCATCAAGATGATCTCACCTGGTTGTGCATTTTTGATACGACTTGCAATAGTTTCAGTGCCTGGTCGCTTCCAGTCGAGTGTGTCAACATTCCAGCCAATTTCTCCAGTAATAAGGGGAGATAAGTCGTGGGCGACTTCAGCGTTAAAGTTTCCGCCAGGAGCGCGGAAGTATTTGCTGCCTGGTGCGCCTGTGGCGTCTTGAATTGCTTGATTCCCTTTGTTGACCTCATCGATTCGCTCAGATGTCGACATTAGGTTGAGGCTTACGCCTTGTCCAGATCCTGCCGCATGATCCCAGGTGTGAGTTGCAATTTCATTACCTTCATCGTAAGCGCGTTTGACTGTGTCAGCATGTCCCGCAATCTGATCGCCAATTGTATAGAACGTTGCATGGGCGTCATTTTCCTTGAGAATATTAAGAATAGTTTCTGTGTTAGAGTCCCAAGGCCCATCATCAATAGTGATGGCAACAACTTTATCACCATGGGTGTCAGCATTGTAATATTGGATGACTTCGTTTACCGGTTCTTTGGCAGTCATTTCAACGGTAATGCCGGATTCGTTGCCGGTACGGGTAACTTTAGTGCCATCTTCACCCTTGACGGTATAGACATGGAGAGCACCAACTCCTTGTGCTTGTGTTGTATAAGGAATGGCTTGCTCATTTGAATCAGTATAGGGCTCAGTAATATCTGAACCATCCGTAATAGAAACTGTTTCTCCGCCGCGAAGACGCTGGGTAAAATCAGTTACCGATTCATCATTTACGGTAATAGTTGCACGATTGCCTTCTCCAGCGCGCATGACAGAGGAGTCAACTGCGAGGTAGTTGCCGGGATTGACGCTTACTAAGTTGTTGTCAAGAATACCTTCAAGGGTTCGCTCATCACCCGAGACAGTGATTTCTTCACCATTTAATGTGATGTCGATAGCGTGATTATTGTCGTACTTGATCCAGCCGATTATCCCTACAACAATAAGCGCGACTAGACATACTCCGGTAATAACAAGAGCTTTTACGGGTGATTTTTTTCTTTTAGGACGTGGAGCCCCCACACTCATAGGAATAAATTTTCCCTGGTTGTGATCACCGTTGCCATTGTCGCCAGTAGAGCTTGTAGCATGATGAGCTCCTGCGGCGTGTTGTGCGCTTGCCTCACTTACGCCAGCAATTGCACCTGTTGCGTCTGCTTGTTGGTTGCGAGGAGCAGAATATGCGCCTGCAGTGCGGACGGGAGCTTGCGGATCACCAGGATTGCTATATGACGATGAGGCATCCACAGGTGTTAGAGGTGTAGAAACATCAGCGCGATTTGATTGCCCGTAGCGAGAACGATCAAACTGTGCAGCTACTGAAACGGGTTCAAAGTTAGACGTTCCCGTTGAGTGAGCACCAACTGCACTAAATTGCTCAGTTGCATTGGGATCAGTAACGGATGTGGGAGATGCTGATGCAGAAGACGCAGCGGAGTCTGACGTGCTATCGCCAAGATGAACAGGAAATTCTCCCGTGAAATGGCTCGATGTCGGATGCATCTCCTCAAGTGAGCTGTAGGAAGAGTGGGTTGAGTAATCCTCATCATCAAGAATACCCGCTGAGGGTTCAAAGAGACGCTGTGAGTGTGCCGAAGTTGAAGCACGAGAGAATGACCCTGTAGCCCCTGCAGTGTTTTCAGGAGTAGCTGTGGGGTGATTGAGTTCTTCGTAGGCGGGCCTGCGCGTCGATTGTCCCGCAGCTCCTTCAAAACTGCGCGTGCTGTCTGGAGCCGACTCGGCAGCATAGGAACCAACAGAGTATGAGTCGGTTGAATATGAGCGAATTGTGTAACCACCAACACTACTCGTTGTTTCGCTGGAAGAGGTGGCGTTATTTGATGCTCCGTTATAGCTTCTTGAAGAGGAAGCGGAGGAAGCAGCAGGCGTGTTTGCGGAAACAGAATGGAATGATCCGGTCCCAACTGAAGAAAAAGAACCCGTAGCGCCACGAGTTGGACGTTCTGCAACACCCATTGACCCACGGAGGGGGGCAAGAATATCAATGTCATCAACATGATGGTCAGCATATTGTTGTGCGGGTGTAGGGCGTGCGCCATCAGATGAGAGCATGCCAATACGACGCGCTTCATTTTGAAGTTCTTCGCGTGCGCTTCCCATGCTTACGCGAGGGCCTTTTGAGCGTGGGCGGCGGGGTGGTTTAGGAGTTTGTGAATCGCCACTGTGATGAGGCGTGTCGTTATCTGAAAAAAGAGGCATGAGCGCTAGTTCCTTTTCAATTGCATGTATGCGATGTGTGCCAATTTTTATAAGGTATATGTGTGAACCAAATTGTACTCGTCTCTTATGAATGTAGGCGTGGTAATTACGCCTAAAACCTTAAATTTTTCCTAGCAAGTTGCTTATGTTTGAGAAATAGTATGAAACAGTAGCTTGACAATACCCTTAGGGGGTATATTATTAAGAAATATATGATACCCTATGGGGGTATCATACGAAGCTTGAATAAAGATTAGAAGAAACTCAGAAGAAGCTCAGAAAAAACCTGAGAAGGCTATGAGTAAGGCAGAGAAGACCAAGAACAGATCTTGCTGATACACAAGGTCTGCCACTACATAAATAGATCTATTGGTGTACATAAGGAGAAGCAATGGTTAAAGAGGAATCCATAAAAGAATCCGCAAAAGCATCTATAAAAGAAACGGAACGTCCTCAAGAACTCCAGAGCGATATTCAAACACGTCTTAATAAAGTTATTGGTCAACTCAATGGCGTAAAAAATATGATTGATGAGAATCGCTATTGTGGTGATGTATTAGTACAGCTTTCTGCTGCTTCGTCAGCATTACGTACTATTTCTGCTCTGATTATGGAAAACCATATGCAAACATGCGTGGTTGAAAAGATTAAACGGGATGACCCTGAAGTTGTTGAAGAAACCGTGCAACTGATGAAGAAATTTTTACGATAGGGTTGGCGTAGCACATGAAACAAATATTTGATGTAGTGGGTATGACCTGCTCAGCGTGTTCTGCACGAGTAGATAAGGCAACTCGGAGTGTTTCTGGTGTGGAGTCAGTTGCCGTTAATCTCCTTAAAAATTCAATGGAGGTTACGTATGAGGGTGACCCATCGGTAATCGCAGAGATTAGTGCGGCAGTGTCAAAAGCGGGCTACCAAGCAATTCCACGACCCGCTATTGCGGCCGACATGGATAGAGTAGAGGACGCGTCTAACGGATCTAATGGATATACTACATCTGCGGACGCAATGGGGGGTGTGGTAGGAAACGCTGCTCAGCAAGCAGCGCAAGCGGCAGAGCGCAGCGTAAAAGTACGGCTTATAGTCTCGGTGCTCTTCACAGTCCCGCTCTTTTATCTTTCCATGGGGCACATGTTTGGCTGGCCACTTCCTGCGGTGTTTTTAGGTGATACGCAAGCTATGGTGTTTGGACTTACTCAATTGCTTTTGCTTGCTCCTGTAGTCTTTGTTAATTTCACGTTTTTCTCTCATGGCTTCAAATCTCTTTTTCATGGGGCGCCCAATATGGACTCGCTCATTGCGCTAGGTGCTACTGCGTCAACGGTATATGGCATATACGCTTTGTATGTGATTGCGCTTGCGCTTGGAGCAGGTGATTATCATGGTGCACATCTTGCAGCCATGGACCTTTATTTTGAGTCTGCAGCCATGATTTTGACGTTGATTACGTTAGGTAAATACTTTGAGAGTCGCGCTAAGGCAAAAACCACCGATTCGCTGTCTCATTTGATGGACCTATCGCCTAAAACGGCTACTCAGATTATTGACGGTGTCGAGCGGCAAGTTCCTGTGGAATCACTACGACCCGGTGCTCTTCTTGTGGTAAAAGCGGGTGAGGCTGTGCCCGTTGATGGAGTCATTGTGGAAGGGTCAGGCTCGCTTGACGAGTCGGTAATCACTGGTGAGGCTGTGCCCGTTGATAAAGAAGTGGGCGATGAGATTACAGGTGCCACCATCAATACAACGGGCTGGTTTATCATGCGTGCTGAGCGCGTGGGAGATCAAACCACTCTTGCTGGCATTATTCGCTTGGTCGATGAGGCGACTTCATCAAAGGCTCCTATAGAAAAAGTAGCAGATAAAATCTCAGGCGTGTTTGTTCCTATTGTTATTGCGATTGCGGTAGTAACTTTGATCGTGTGGCTCATAGTGGGCGCATCCTTTGCGCAGGCGCTTTCTTATGCGGTTTCGGTATTGGTTATTTCGTGTCCCTGTGCGCTGGGCCTTGCAACGCCAACTGCCATTATGGTGGGGACGGGACGCGGAGCGGTACAGGGTATTTTGTTTAAGTCAGCCGATGCTCTGGAGACCGCTCATGCGGTAAAAACGGTTGTGTTTGACAAGACGGGAACCTTAACGGAGGGCAAGCCTGCGGTAACTGATGTCATTCCTGCCCAAGGATTTACGCGCCAAGAATTGCTCACGCTTGCTGCCGCTCTTGAAGAACGCTCCGAACATCCGCTTGCGCGGGCACTTGTTGCTTATGTTGATGCACCTCCTTCATCTGCAATCACGCAGTTTGAGCAAATTGCAGGTCAAGGGATTAGGGCTGAGTACAAAGGAGTGCAAGCACTCGCAGGTAATGCGCGCTTAATGCAGGCTTACGCCATTGAAATGGCCACATACCAGCAGCAGGCTCATGTGCTTGCTCAGGAAGGTAAAACCGTACTGTTTTTTGCTCAGGGTGGATTGTTGGTTGGCATGATCGCTCTTGCAGACCAGCCAAAGCCTGAGTCTGCAGCGGCTATTGCGCAGCTTAAGGCGCTTGGTGTCAAGACGGTCATGCTTACGGGCGATAACGAGCAAACTGCTCAAGCAATCCAGACGCATCTTGGAGTTGATAAGGTCATTGCTGGCGTACTCCCGGATGGAAAAGAGCGTGTTATTCGGGAACTTTCTCAGGCGGGAAGCGTTGCTATGGTGGGCGATGGAATCAATGACGCCCCAGCGCTTGCACGCGCTGATATTGGTATAGCTATTGGCGCAGGAACGGATATCGCAATTGAAAGTGCTTCAGTTGTCTTGATGCATTCAAATCCGGCTGATGTATCCTCAGCGCTGTTGCTCTCTCGCGCAACGATGCGTACGATCAAACAGAATTTGTTTTGGGCACTCATTTATAACGCTTTGTGTATTCCACTTGCGGCAGGATGCTTTGCAGTTTGGCTTGGCTGGTCGCTTAATCCCATGATTGCTGCTGCGGCAATGAGTTTTTCCAGTGTGTGTGTTGTAACAAATGCATTGCGCCTTCGTCGGTGGAAGCCAATGAATCAATCTGAATTTACTTACGAGCAGAATGCTACTCACGAGCAAAACACTACTCACGAACAAAACGCTACTTGCAAGCAAAATTTCACGCATAAGCAGAACAAAACAAAGGAGGATGTTGGTATGACAACAAAAGAGATTTCAGTTGAAGGAATGATGTGTCAACATTGTGTTGGACATGTCAAAAAGGCGCTTGAAAGTGTCGATGGGGTTGCAGAGGCAACGGTTGATTTAGATGGGAAAACCGCAACCGTAACCCTTGTGGGTGATGTTGCTGACCAAAGCTTGCTTGATGCCATTGTAGAGGCTGGTTACGAAGCAGAGATGAAATAACGGATTAGAGGACAAAAGCAATAAAACAGCAAACAGCTACAGGACTGCAAACGGCAACAAAACTGTAAATAGTAATAGGACAGCAAAAAGCACATCGTCTCACAACAATGAGCAGGCGATGTGCTTTCTTAGCTAGATGACTATAGGCTTGTAGGCTTGGTAACTACCGATTGGATATTGTGTAGGTTAGATCGTTGCAGATTAGATGGTTATCAAATAGATAGCAATGACTAATTGCTTAGCGATTTCCTGCGTTTACCATACGGTCCATGCTGCGAACTAAAAGACCGAGGCCCTCAACGTAGCAATAAATTTCCATGCCGGACTTGCAGCGGAAGGTGCATTCTTGGCAAGGGTTTTTATCGCAATAAGCAAAGGCATCTTCGTCGGCGAAAGCAAATACTACGGGTGGCCATTTCTTAGGGGTGATGTATTTAAGTTGCATGCCTGTAAATGTTTTAAGGGCAAACCATTTTGGCTTCAAGCCAGAAAGGCCGCCATCCCATTTGATTTCAACGCAATTGTTATTGAACCCACCTAAGATACGATAGTCGAACTTGAATTGTTCTTGTACCTCTTCCCATGGAATAGGTACAAGCTTCTCCATGGGTTCGCCGCAGCACACAGGATTGATCTCGATACTCGAATAAGGAAGTTCAACGCGCAGTGAACGTTCTCCATCATCTACCGTATGAGTTTCAACAGGACTATCAATGCCAGCAAAAATAGTGCCGCAGGTATTACAGCGATAAAAAGGAATATGAGCTGCAGTAACGCGGGGTTTCCACGTTGCATGAGTGCGAGTCGGGCTAAATTCAGCCATGGATCCTCCTAGTCTGTTATAAGAAGATTAAAAGAAAATGCACTATTACGTATCTAAGAGTGAAATAGTAGCTATTTCTTTGTGCATCTATTTTAATGCGATATTTTAGTGTGCTGTATACAAGAATGCCACCTTGTTAGAAGAAAGTCATAAAAAACAGTGGAGTTTCTTTGACAAGGCGCAAGTGCAATTTTACAATTTAAGGACTATGTTAAGTTTCCAACTGGGAAGGGGATGCGCATGAGCGTATACCAGGAGGCATATAAAATGCCCGAATTTACCTACAATTATGAGCGCTTAATTGTAGATGTCCGTGGTCCTATCCACGTTGTATCTTTTAATGATGCTGACAATCTTAACGCTATGTCTTATCAGCAGATGCGTGACTTCAACGATTACCTCAAGCTTGTCCGCATGGATCAGGATTGCCGCGTTATTGTTCTCACCGGCGAGGGCAAGTCTTTCTGCGCAGGCTTCAATTTGAACGAGCTCAACTATGAGCCACCTGCAGAGCTTGGTCGTTGCCAGCGTGACTACAACATCATGCAGACCATCTGCTCTGATCAGGCTGTTAACATGCGCGCATGCCCTCAGCCTATCATTGGTGCTCTTAAGGGCCACGCAGTAGGCGGCGGCCTTTCACTTTCCTGCGCTTGCGACATCCGCGTTTTGGGTGAGTCTTACAAGATGCAGGCAGGCTACTTAAACATTGGTTTGACTGGTACTGACATGTCTGGTTCTTACTATCTCCCTCGCATCGTTGGTTACGCTCGTGCTGCTGAGGCTCTCTACACTGCACGCCGCATTGGTGCTGCTGAGCTTCTTACCTGGGGCTTTGCTGCTAAGGTTGTTGCTGATGACGACGTTGTAGAAGAGGCCGTAAAGATGGCAGAGGCTATGTGCAAGAACTCTTCACCATTGGGTCTTCGCCTTACCAAGAACTCTCTCCAGTCTTCTCTCGACAATTCTTTCGACGCTCAGATCAAGATGGAAAACCTCAATCAGGTTTTGGCTTCTCAGACTGACGACGCTCGTCGCGGCGTAAAGAAGATGAATCCTAAACTCCGTGAGGATGTAAAGGCAAATCCTGAGAACTACGCTTTCACCAATCACTAGGCCGATCGCCTGATACATACATCTTTTGTGATGTGATTCTCAAGCTCTCCAGATTCATTTCTGGGGAGCTTTTTTCGTGCGCATAAAGAAATCAAAATGACGCACGTCTTTCAGCTGATAACCCCTATAGTGAGTAGCAACAGTATGAACACTGGGTCTATCAGATGAGGCGAGAGGGAATAGCCATGGTAGAGGCAAAAGGAAATACAGAGGGAAATCATGTTAGGAGCTGTGCTCGTGACAAAGTAATCCGTTGGGGGATTATTGGTTGTGGGGATGTAGTTGAAACCAAAAATGGTGTGCCTATGTATGAGGCTAATCATTCAGAACTTGCAGGTATTTGGAACCGCACTAAAGAGAAAGCAGTTGCTTGGTGTGAGCGTCATGGACATGGTCGTGCTTACGATAGTCTGGATGAATTGTTGGCTGATCCCGACATTGACATTGTCTATGTTGCTACTACGCCTAACGTGCATAAAGAGTATGCCTGTAAGGTTGCGGCAGCGCATAAACATTGTTATTTGGAAAAACCCATCGCCTTATCATGGGATGACGCTCAAGCAATTAAAGCTGCGTTTGAGGAAAGTGGAACACAGTGCTTTGTTGCGCATTATCGTCGTGGTATGCCACGCTATAAAGAAGTTAAACGCTTGCTTGATTCAGGCGCGATTGGCAAAGTGCGTGGTGTTCAGATTATTCGTACGCAACGCCAAACTGCCGAGGAAATGCTTCCTGAGGCAGAAAAACCGTGGCGTGTGCGTCCCGAAATTTCCGGAGGTAGCCACTTTTATGAGGGTGATGCCCATATGCTTGATCTGGTAGATTATCTTGCATCACCGCTTGTTGATTTCAAACTTGAAGTAACCAACGAGACCGGTTTTTATGAGGCTGAAGATGCGGTGTCTCTTTCAGCGCGTACAGAGTCGGGTGTGCTCGTATCAGGTATATGGTGCTATGCCACCTATAAGGCCTTAGATCGTTTCTTGATTTTTGGTGATCATGGATCGATCGAATTCCCGTATTACGACAACGCAGCGCCTCTTAGGCTGGAGTGTATTGCGGGGGATCCTGAGGCGGCTGTTGCCCATGAGGGCGTGATGGGTGGTGTGCGTGAAGAAGCGGAACTCGAAACGATAGAAATTACCACCCAAACGGATACCTACCCCGGAGCGGGGCAGGTACAGGATATTGTCGATGTGTTGCGTGGGGCTCCAGGAGCAGAATGTAGCAGCACGCTTGATAATGCGCTGAGAACGTTGTGGATTACCTGGTCAGCACGCGAATTAATGCGTGCGCAAAAATAGGCGTGCTCTAAACTGATACGTGCGCGAAAAAGTGCGCAAAAAAAGTACGCAAAAGGCTAGAGCTCAATTCTTGTTTTGTGAGGACTGTTATTTTTTGACGGTCATAACCGGTATGTCAACGCGGCGCAAAACTCCGTCGCTTACACTACCGAGAATACTGCGGATAGCACCTAGGCCACGACGTCCCATAACAATCAAATCGCAATCATGTTTATCCGCATAGCGGCAAATCCCTTCTACTGGGGAGGGATGGGATACGACGCGATACAATACACGTCCCGGATGCAGTCCTTGGACATAGGGCTCAGCAGCCTTAACCATATCATCATGGGCTTGCTTAATCTCATCGTTAACCATTTCTGAATACGCCTCAAAGTAGACAAAGCCTGTATCGGTGCCGGTTAAGGGATCGAGATTAGTTGCTGTTGGAATAGTGTCGGGATAAATGACCGTGATGATATGCATCATGGCATTAGGATTGTTGTCCACAAATTCGCGTGCGCACTCAATAGCGCACTTGGCATGGTCTGATCCATCGTAGGGAACCAAAATGGTTTTATATCGCATCATCGGGCTTTCTCCTTATCTTGTTGTCACTTACTTGTTCGATAGATTGATCGTTACGTTATTCGTCAGATTGTTTTTGATTAGTACAGAATACCGAGTTTCTTTGCTTGCAGGGTAAGCTCTTCGCGAAAATCAGGATGAGCAATAGCAATGAGGCGTGCTGCACGCGTCGGGATATCTGCCCAGCGTAAGTCCGCGACTCCATATTCAGTTGCAACAAATTGAAGATCGTTGCGCAAACTGGTGATAGCGCTTCCTTGGGTGAGCAGAGGAACAATTTTAGAGACAGGTCCTTGTTTGGTGTGCGCGACACTGGTGACGGCGATGTATCCTTGGCCGCCCTTGGAGTGTTTTACACCGCGCACAAAATCGAACTGACCGCCGCTTGCAGAGTATTGGCGCGGGCCAATGCTTTCAGCGCAAACTTGACCGGTAAGGTCAATTGAGATGGCGGTGTTGATAGAGATCATGTTGTCATTACGAGCAATATGCTCTGGATTGCATACTTCCTCGTAGCTGCAGTAATACATGTCTGGATTATCGTTAATGTAGTCGTAGAGACGCTTGGTGCCGGTTGAGTAGCCGCCAACAGATACACCAGGCATATAGTTTTTCATCGAGTTATCAATGATGCCTTTGATCTGCAGATCAGCGAGCGCATCTGAATACATTTCCGTATAGGCACCCAGGTGTTTCTTGCATTCGAGGCCTTTTGCAATAGCATTTGAAATGCCGCCAATACCAAGTTGAATGCATGATCCATCGTCAATACGATCAACAATATGAGCGGCCACCTCGAGTTCCTCTTTGGTAGGCGCTGGTGTTTCAACATCTTCGAGCGCGAGATCTTGTAGCAAAAAAGCATCAATTTGGTTTACGTGGTAGCCATGCGAATCACCATGGACGCGCGGTAGGTTAGTGTTAATTTGGGCGATGATGTGCTTGGCGCCACGCAGGGCACCCTGCTCAAAGCCAAGCGGCCCAATATTGCATACACCATCGGCATTAGGTGGTGTCATTTGCACGACAGCATAATCGAGACCGATTTCTTCAAGCATGCGGTTGGTATCAGAGAAATGTACAGGGATATGAGTAACGCAACCTGATTTAAATCCTGCGCGCTCATTGGGGCCTGCAAAATAGGTATGGTAGCGGAACTGATCTGGGGTGACGTGCATCTCTCCAAAGGGGAAGTCGCCATTCATCCAGTTGCCATAGATATTAATCCCTGACAAGGTACCTGCTTGAACGCGGTCGAGCATACCCATGATGATAGTGGTGGGAACGTGAAGTCCACCCGTGTAAATCTTTTGGTTGCCGGTGATGTAGTGCTCAAAGATCTCATCGAGGGTGATTTGTTTGTTTTCATATTCTTCTTGCCAACCCATGTTTCCCCCTCAGGTCGACGCTGAATGATTCTTTGTCATATACATGACTCCTGATCACTATTGTAGCGGTAGAGGCATTGGCATGAGACAATGAAATTGAATAGTTATTGATAGGTAATTCTTGTTCATGCGTGGCTTAGGTGCGCTGTGTAATAGATCATGTTGTCGATGAGATTTGTGCCTCTTGCGTGTTTGCCTCCTTGTTCATCAAGGTTTCTAATTGAAAAAAGAACGTTATGCGGTAGAATAGAGCAACACAAAAGCCAACGTGGCTCAGTTGGTAGAGCAACGCACTCGTAATGCGTAGGTCGCCGGTTCGAGTCCGGCCGTTGGCTCCAGTAAAACATTCAGGTCAATAGGCATTTTGCTTGTTGACCTTTTGTTTTTCGAATGCACATCCTGTCATTGGGGACAGTCTGGGGGCAATCTTTGAATGCCCAGACTGTTTTGCGCTCATTATGCTATTCAAGTAAGCGTACAGATCTTTGTTTGAAGATGGGTAGAAGCAGGTGATTTTCAGTGTTTAATCTTTACGATAGGGTTTTGCATAAACCATCAGGTAAGCCTTGTTTTGTTATAGATATTGATGACGGCTCGGATGCTGGCATGGGGCAATGTGGTGTCATTTACGGAGTTGAAGCAGAAGATCAAAATGATGCTGATTGGTTTTATTGGGCGGAGGAATACGAACTTGTTAAGTTGCCTGAGCATGAATAACCATGTTTGAAGGTTCTGAAAGTATTGCTCGGTTACTGACCCAGCTGGTATATCAACGTAATTATTGTTTCAATGTCTGACAATCTGACCCCCAGACACTGGCGGGTTTTATGTCAGTTATCGCAAGGAAGTCTCCCATTACCCTTCTTTCGCAAGTTCCATTTATCTAGGCAAGATCATTATTTGTGGTGGGGGGGGGAGGGTAGTTTAAGGGCAGCTCGAAAATAGCTTGAAAGCGACTCGGAAATTTTTAAGCTTTTGATTGATTTCATTTTTATTATGCCATTTGGCATAATAAAAATGGCATAATAAAATGACTCTATATAACTGTGGACACGTCACTAAACCTTTGATCTATTCTTGTTGCGAGGAGTATCATGTCATACGAACCACCGTTCAATAAAACTACCCGCATTGATGAACTTGTACTTGAGATCGTTGAGTTGATGGGTGAGTTTAAGGCTTCTGCAGTGCATGATGCAAAACCTTGGCTTCATCGCAAGATGCGTATTAAAACCATTCATTCCTCGTTGGCTATTGAGGGTAATACGCTTGCAGAAGATGAGGTGCAAGAGATTATTGATGGTCAACGTGTTTTAGGCAATCCAAAAGATATTCTTGAAGTACAAAATGCTATTGCCGCTTATGAGGCGCTTGATACGTTCAACCCGTATTCGTTGGATGATCTTTTGCGTGCCCATCGCCTCCTTATGACCGGCCTTGTGAAAGGGGCAGGAAAGCTTCGCTCAAAAAATGTGGGTGTTTTTGACGGCGATGTGCTTATCCATGCAGGAACCCCGCCGCAGTATGTTGCAACAGTGATGCAGGATCTTTTCGATTGGCTCGCATCAACGGATTTTCATCCTCTCATTGCGTCGAGTATTTTTCATTATGAGTTTGAGTTCATTCATCCTTTTGAGGATGGGAACGGTCGTTGTGGACGTCTTTGGCATACGTGCTTGCTTGCTTCGTGGCGTGATATGTTTGCGTGGCTTCCTATAGAGTCTGCTATTTTTGCAAGGCAGCAGGATTACTATCGAGCACTTGCTGCTTGTGATGCACAAGGTTCTAGCGAAGTGTTTGTTGAACTTATGCTCGAGGCAATAGCAGAAAGTCTGCGCTATTGGATGCGTCCAGCTGAGAAGCGTACGCAACAAGAAATGGATGCGCTTGCGCTATTTAGGAATAACCCTAGGGCCACCATTCAAGACCTTGCGGGATATTTGGATGTATCCCCACGCACGGCTGCACGCGTGGTAAAAAATCTTCGTGATGCGGGACAGATTCATCGTGCAGGTTCAAATAAAACTGGGTCTTGGGAATGCAACGGATAGCAACATAACAGGGGACAGACTTCTCGAAATAGCAATGGTATAATAAAATCTACGCGATATGAGTATTGCATCTAACAAAACAACTGACAAAACAGTTCCATCTATCACTAAGCAGCTTGCCCTTCTTGCTATTCCTACGTTTGGTCAGCTGATAGCAGAGCCTGCTTTTATTTTGGTTGATACTGCCATTATTGGGCATGTGAGCGATTCGGCACTTGCTGGTTTATCGCTTGGTTCAACCATTGTGCTCACCGCGGTGGGCTTGTGTATTTTTCTTGCTTACTCAACAACTTCGCAAGTGGCGCGTCTATTTGGTGCTGGTCAAAAGCGCGAGGGCCTCCAAGTAGGAGTTGACAGTATGTGGCTGTCGCTGGTAATTGGCGTTGTGCTTGCAGCGGTGCTCTTTGTGTTTGCAGATCCACTTTGTTTTTTGTTGGGCGGACGTGGTGCCGATTTAACACAGGCAGTTATGTATACGCAAGCGGTCGTCATAGGTGTTCCTGGAATGCTTTTAGTCTACGCTTCGAATGGCATTTATCGGGGGCTACAAAAGATAAACATTACACTCGTTGCAGCTGTTAGTGGTGCTGTGCTCAATACCGTACTCGATATCATTTTTGTTATTGTCTTGGGTTGGGGGATTGCTGGTTCTGGTTTTGCGACACTCATCGCTCAGTGGTTTATGGGATTATTTCTAGCAATTCCTGCCATTCGATGGGCGCTCAAAGATGGTGTTACCTTGCGTCCTCATTTTGCAGGGATTGCGGCAGCAGGTCACGATGGGTTTCCGCTCTTTGTACGCACACTTGCATTGCGTATTGCTATTGTTGCAACCGTTGTTGTGGCAGCATCGATGGGGACGCAGGTGCTAGCGGGATATCAAATTGTAAATGCAGTATGGAATTTTGCGGTCAATATCCTTGATTCAGTAGCAATTGCAGGCCAGGCATTAGTGGGAGCAAAGCTTGGTGCTCAGGCGTTTGGAGAGGCACGAAAGCTCACTCAGGTAACGGCTCGTTCGGGTATGGTTATGGGTATTAGCGTGGGTATTCTTTTTGTGGGCTTAGGATTTTTTGCCGGACAGTTGTTCTCCCCTAGCGAAGAGATCCAGTATGTGGTGACGGCAGGGATGCTTGTTTCAGGTATTACCATGCCACTTCAAGGATGGATGTGGGCGCTTGATGGAATCCTTATTGGTGCAGGTGATTTTCGCTATCTTGCTCTTACCTTGCTCTTTGTGGCGGGTCTCTACATTGTAATTTTGGCGATTATAGAATTTTGTGTAGTGCCATTTTTATCGAATAGTTTCATAGGTGCGCTTGTTCTTTGGGGTGCTTTTGATGTTGTGTTGATGGGGGGACGTGCAATTGCAAACGGGTTGCGTATCCGCAAAGACGTCTGGATGATTAATGCAGCAACTGCCGCGTTGGATTAGTAGAGCAACCGTTTGTATTACACAATGATTTCGTCGCCGGTATTACAAGGATGAAGTGCTTCACCCATTCGTGTTGCAAGGCGTTCATATGCTTCAGATCCTGTGCAATGGCCTGTGTAGAATGTTGCACCCGTGGTCATGAGACGTGCGGCAAATTCATCAAGGTAGGCATCATCAACTGCGCAAGCACCCTCGCCACCGATGGCTAGGTGAAAGCCTGAGATTACGATATCAGGGTAGTGGCCAGCGATGCTTTTGGCAGCTTCAAGAATATTAACAATCCCGCGGTGTGCACATCCGCCAATCAGCACGAGCGAGTCATCTTCTGCGATAAGGAGGTTTTGTTCGTGCTCGAAATGATCGAGACCCGCATCGTCACACAAGCAATCATTGGCAGGAGAGGGGAGGTCATGGTGATCAACATTTGAGAAGAGTGTGATACCGGGCGCAATTTCTTCGATGGGTTGAGCGATGCGATGTTGGGGATGGTGCTCTAGTTGAGGGTCGAGACCGATCCAACCCGCTTCAGAATAGTGGTTTTCAAAAGCGCGTGCGGTGGTATAGAAGGGCGCTGTAGGGTTGAGTGACAGAAACGTTGCAAGTCCCCGTCCGTGATCGTAATGTCCATGTGAGATCGCAGCGAGATCAACAGCGGCAAGGTCAATGCTGAGATTACGTGCATTGCGAGCAAACTCATCGCCAGGACCCATATCAAAAAGGATGCGATGGCTTGTGGTTTCAAGATAAAGACTCAATCCATGCGCGCTTGTGAGTTCATCTGCATTGGTAGCTCCGGCGGCATGGGGTGAGACATTATTTTCAAGTAAGGTGACGATTCTCATGACTTAATCCTTGACGTGATGGTTATAGCAATGATGTTGTGATGAACACAGTATTAGTCGCTGCAATGACTACTGTAATGACTATAGCGCTGATTATTGTGGTGTATTCATTATAAAGCCTTGCAAAACCGCTCTGTGAGGTATGTATTTGTTCTACAATTACTCCCATAATGCTAAGGTGTGGCGTGGAATGCGGCACGCAATGCAAGGGGATAAGGGGGTCCAAAGTATGGCATACGAAACCATTTTGACAGAGGTGCGCGATCATGTATTGATCATTACACTCAATAGGCCTGAGGCGCGCAATGCGATGAGCTCACAGATGATGCAAGACTTATCAGATGAGCTTGAACGTTGGGATAATGAGTCAGATGAGCGTGTTTGTATTATTACTAATTCAGGAACATGTTTCTGTGCCGGTGCAGACTTAAAAGAATTGGCAGCAGGCACGCATCACTTGCCAGAAGGTAAAGAGGACTGGGGTTTGCTTGGTATGTCTAAGCACCAATTCAAAAAGCCTCTCATTGCTGCAGTTAACGGCGTATGTGTTGGTGGCGGTATGGGTCTTATGCTTGCATGTGATATGGCAGTTGCGAGCGATCACTCTGTTTTTGGTTTGCCGGAAGCACGTCGTGGTCGTGCATCAACAGGTGATGGCGCTATCGTCCGTTTAATGCAGCAAATTCCACAGCGCTATGCTGCTGAACTCATTTTAGTAGGTGAAAATATTTCGGCGGAAAAAGCGGCTCAATGGGGCTTGCTTAACTATGTTGTTCCTGAAGAACAAGTGCTGGATGTTGCCTTAGGTTTAGCGGCAGGAATTGTTAAGAGCGCACCGCTTGCTATTGAGTATTCCAAGGCTGCGATGAAAGAAAGCGCGGCAGAAAATGATTTGTTCCCGGGTAGGGGCTGGGAGATTATGGATCATTATCAAGCGCTTGTTAATGCTACTGAGGACGCAGAAGAGGGTCCCCGTGCTTTTGCAGAGAAGCGCGAGCCTGTTTGGAAGGGCCGCTAGTTTTACTGCCTGATTTACAACTTGATTTACAACCTGAAATACATTGTAAGGCTCTCCTTGGCATGTTCTATGGAAAGCCTTACTGGTTTATGAGCGCTTTCTTTTGGTTGTGCAATGCGGTTGTGCAATGCGTATTGGTGTTACGAGACTACCGCCATTGCTAAGTCAAGAAGGGGGCCGGTCAGGAATGGGGCCAATTGCGAGATTAGGCTTGCCTGTTGCGGTAATCCTCAATCGCTGCCTGTATTGCTTCTTCTGCCAAGACCGAGCAATGTATTTTGTGAGCCGGCAGCCCATCGAGCGCTTCCGTAACTGCTTTGTTAGTGAGCTTGAGTGCTTCTTCTACTGGCTTGCCTTTAATAAGCTCTGTTGCCATAGAGCTTGATGCAATAGCAGAGCCGCAGCCAAATGTTTCAAACTTCACATCTGAAATGATATCGTCGTCAATCTTAAGATAGATTTTCATGATGTCGCCACAGACCGCGTTGCCTACCTCACCAACCCCATCGGCATGTTCAAGACAACCGACATTGCGTGGATTACGAAAATGATCCATGACTGTTTCACTATAGAGAGCCATACTACCAACCTTTCTACAAGGGTGTGCTTTATAAAATGAAGTCCTTTTTGCCGCTTACTTTGTCCTTCCAAAGAGGAGATAGGTCACGTAAGTAGGAGACGACCTCAGGGACTGCCTTCAAAATGAATTCGATGTCCTCATCAGTATTTTCTTCAGAGAGGGTAAGGCGCAGCGAACCATGGGCGATTTCATGAGGTCTGCCAAGGGCAAGCAACACATGGCTCGGATCGAGTGATCCTGACGTGCAGGCAGATCCTGAAGAAGCGCAAATACCGCGATCATCCAAAAGTAAGAGCAAACTCTCGCCTTCAATACCTTCGAAGCAAAAATGAACATTTCCGGGAAGCCGATTGGTGGGATCTCCGTTGAGAATGGAGTGGGGAATATCAGAAAGCCCGGCAATCAGCTTATCGCGCAAACGACCCACCTTGATGGCGTTTTCTTCCTGATTGCGACAAGCCTCAACAAGCGCCGCCGCCATACCAACAATAGCGGGAAGATTTTCTGTTCCTGCTCGTTTTCCGCGTTCCTGCGCTCCTCCTTCGATAAGGCTTGAGAGCGGAATGCCTTTGCGCGCATACAGCGCTCCCGCTCCTTTAGGTCCGTGGAACTTATGAGCCGACAAAGAGAGCAAATCAATATGTTCTGCTTTCACGTCAATGGGAATGTGACCAACTGCTTGAACCGCATCGGTATGAAAAGGAACACCATGTTCGTTGCAGACAGCACCAATGTCTGCGATGGGCATAATCGAGCCAACTTCATTATTGGCATACATAATGGTAACGAGTGCCGTATCTTCACGGATGCTTTGTGCTATCTGTTGGGCTGTGATCATGCCGGTTGCTCCAACGGGTAAAAGCTCAATTTCAAATCCTTCTCGCTCCAGTTGCTTGAGTGTGTGGAGTACTGCATGATGTTCGAATGCAGAAGAAATAATATGTCGCTTGTTTTTGCGCGCACCCAACAAAGCGGCCGATCGGATGGCCTGATTGTCGGATTCGCTTCCTCCAGATGTAAAAAATATTTCTTGCGGTTGAGCTCCAATGCAGGCTGCAATGCGCGCGCGGGCATCCTCAAGCACCTCTTTGGCATCTTGTCCGAGTTCGTACAAGCTTGAAGGATTCCCCCAGGTATTTTGCGCACACTCGGTAAGAGCTTGCAGCGCTGTTGTACTCAAGGGAGTGGTAGATGCGTTATCTGCATAAATCATAATGAAATCCTCCGTTCGTGTTAGTTCGTGTGGGTCTGTATCGATGTGCAGGGCGCAGGTTTGTCCTGGTTTGTGCGCGCTCGTATCGTCTTGTGTAGGGCGCAGATCTGTCCTGGTAGCTAGTCAGCAAAGAGCGGCGTCGAGAGATAGCGATCTCCTGTATCAGGGAACAAGGTCACGATGGTTTTTCCTGCGTTTTCTGGACGTTTGGCAAGTTCGATTGCTGCATGAAGGGCTGCACCAGAAGAGATACCAACCAGGATGCCCTCTTTATGGCCGATCAGCTTTCCGGCAGCAAAAGCATCGTCGTTTGAGACGCGTATAACTTCGTCGTAGATAGTGGTGTCAAGCACCTGCGGAACAAAGCCAGCACCAATTCCTTGAATTTTGTGCGATCCTGATCTTCCCTCGCTCAGTACCGGTGAATCCTGTGGCTCAACTGCCACAATAGTTACGGCGGGATTTTGCTCTTTAAGATAACGTCCCACGCCGGTGATAGTGCCGCCTGTTCCTACACCTGCTACAAAGATGTCGACCTTACCGTCGGTATCGCTCCAGATTTCTGGTCCTGTTGTGGTTTGGTGGGCGATGGGATTAGCGGAGTTAGTAAATTGTCCAGGAATAAAGCTTTGGGGAATCTCTTGAGCGAGTTCCTCTGCTTTTGCAATAGCCCCTTTCATTCCCTTGCTGCCCTCGGTCAAAACGATTTCTGCACCATACGCTTTCATGAGTTGGCGACGCTCAACACTCATGGTTTCTGGCATGGTGAGAATAATGCGATAGCCGCGGGCAGCTGCCACCGAAGCAAGACCAATGCCGGTATTTCCTGATGTTGGTTCGATGATGGTGAAACCAGGTTGCAGAACACCTTTGGCTTCAGCATCATCAAACATGGCTTTAGCAATACGGTCTTTAACAGAACCAGCAGGATTGAAGTATTCCAATTTGGCCAAAATACGTGCTGAGAGACCCTCGTCCTCTTCAATATGAGTCAATTCGAGCAAAGGTGTTTTTCCGATGAGCTGGTCAGCAGATGTGTAAACAAAAGACATATCTAACGCTTCCTTTCTTTTTGTGCTGTGCGCCATTCTTTGTGTTGTGCTCTTATGGTTTGGTCATTTTATACCTATAAACCTACTAAGTAAATAGGTTTATAAATAAGACGGTGAATGGAGAGCGGGTGAGAAAAGAGGGAAGGAAGCAAGAAGAAGAGGAAGTAGGAGAGAGGAGAGAGGGGAGGGAATGCCGTTGATACTTGCTTGACGCTTTTTGGTCTTTCCAATGTTCTCCAACGTGCAGTCTTGAATACCTAGTAACCCAATCGGTATAATGGGTAAATTTCGTAGGGAAAGAAAACCGTAGGTGAGTACATATGATGGTTTCTACTAAAGGCAGATATGCTTTGCGATTTTTGATTGATATTGCAGAACATCAGGGTGAGGGATACGTTCCCCTCAAAGAGGTGGCTGCGCGGCAAGAGATCTCAGAGAAATATCTTGAAATCATCGTTAAGGAATTGGTTAAGGGTGGATTCCTGCTTGCCGTACGTGGTAAGGGCGGTGGATACCGTTTGAGTAAAGCGCCTGAGGATTATTGCGTTAAAGACGTTATTGAGCTTATGGAAGGTCCTTTGGCTCCGGTTGCGTGTTTAGGCCCTGAGCAAGGAATTTGCCCCCGTCGTGACAGCTGTCGTACGCTTCCGTTATGGCGGGGTCTTGATGAGGTAGTGTCTGACTATTTATCGCGTTATACCTTGGCAGATTTATGCGAGATAGGCGTCTAACTTTCTTAATAGCCGCCTTGAATAAAAAAGCGGCGTAGCTTGGTTGCCACGCCGCTCAAAATTTTTGATAAGTTTACTTGTTAGCACATGCTCGATAGCGCATACTCGACAAGCTCACTATTACGCTTCTACGTATGTTCCTTCACGTAAATATGCTAAGAGTTGCTCTTTGTCCATATGGTCAATGCCTAAGTCAGAGAGCTTTAATCCCGTTTCAAAGTAGTTGGCTTTATTCATAACGCCGCCCAAGACAATCATTGAGTCAATGATGGGGGTTGGTACATCAAATTTTTTGCCGAGCTCATGGTAAACATGGCAGCCAACAGGGACATCTTCAGTTACATAACGATTGTTAATACTGAAAGGACCCGTGCCAAAGCCAACTTCCCATTGCTGGTCAAAAGGAACAATACATCCTTCACCCATGTATTCTTCACCTAATACGCTGGTGCGTTGATAGAACACTTCTTTCTTGAAGGGCTGAATGCCAACTCCAATAGCTTCTGCAAGAGCAATCTCTTCGTTGTAGAACTGATACTGTACTTCTGAAATAGAAGGACAGAAGGAGTGCGAATAGATTGAGTAGTCATGGATGTTGTTATTGAGAACCGTATTAAAGTTCTCCATTGTGGAAACGCCCAACACTGTTCCGGGAACATGAATAACAGGGTTTACGTTAGAGAAACCAATATCTAATACTGTGTCACCACAGACAGCCCCATCGCCTTCAGTAATAGCATCAAAGCATCCAAGAGCTTTTGAGCTTTCAACAAATGCTTCGGTGTCCTTTGCAGGAAGAGCGGCGCCGCGCAAGGTTATTGCACGATAAACCAGTGAACACGTTGGCTTCATAACGCCACCTTCGGTGTCAACACGGGTGCCATAAGGAGCTGAAGACCATCCGCCAATAATGACATCTTTGTCGCAATTCATCTCGCGCATGAGCTTACGGAGTTTAAGTGATCCGTAGTTGTCAGGGATGATATGAATGATCTGACCATCTTCAAGACAAGGAATGAGCTCCTTGAAAAAGATTTCATGAGCAATAGAAGGGATTCCTACCACAATGAGCTTGGCACCTTTAACCGCCTCAGCAACAGAGTTGGTTGCTTGGCTAAAAAATGCTTTTCCCATACGGCGGAATCCATATTTGGTTTGAGTTCCTGGAGCTTTGTCCTGCAGACGGATTCCGGTACGCATAACGCTTCCCAAGCTTTTTTCAAAAAATGGGTCCAGATCGCAAATACGGACTTCCTGCCCTGCCAAAGCGCAATCAGCTCCGCAGGTTTTTCCGACAGCGCCACCGCCCAAGATGGCTACTGGAGCGTTTCTCAAAGCTTCAACATCAACCATGAAAAGATGCCTCCTTGATTACTGTAATTGCTGTAGTGCTTATGGTTAGTGCCCACTACGTGTGATTAGTGCCCACTAAGTATACTGCTTACTTGGCAGCTTGTACCGCAGCCTCTTCCTGTGCGCGAGCGCGAGCGAGCTCTTCTGCTTCTTGCGCATTAGCGGGATAGAGTCCATAACTTGGCTCTAAGACAGAAGCAGGCATGGGCTCTCCGGTATAGCACGTCACGTCGCCTGCTTCTTGAGCAGCCGCAATTTCTTCTTCGGTGTATCCCAGCTCTGCAAGCACTTCTTTCGTGTCGTATCCTACCGGACGAGAGCGATAGAGCACGGGATCACCTAAACTTGCAAGGCGGACCGGGGCAGTTGTGATGGTGTAGGCGTGATCATCACCGTAGCCTTGATCTTGATAGTAGACACGTCTGAGCTGGTCATTATCGTAGGCTTCTTTGTCCTGCAGTACGTCTTCTACGGTGCGGCATTTCTCACAGGCAAGCTCTTCTTCTACCAGGATAGGCTCCCAATAACTCCAGGGCTTTGACTTAAAGATTTCTTCCATGGCGGCAATGACTTCTACGTTGTTACCGTTTTGAGCAAGCGCTTCTAAGGTGTTGTAGGCTGGATCTTCCCAGTATTTTGGATCCATGCCAATCGTTTCAAACACTTTGCGATTGAATTTGTTGTAGTTGCCAAAGCACATAACAAACCATACGCCATCTGAGGTGACATAGCTGTTGTTGGTAGGACACGGTGCTTGGGCGCGATCTTTAGGATGCTGCTGACCTTGCTGTTGAGCACAAATCGCACTCATCATGCCCCAGTTAGAAACGTGATAGAGACTGGTAACGACCTTATCGCCCACACCGGTGCGCTCAGCATTCCAGAGTGCTGCCAAAACACCAACAGCAAGTGCATTAGAGGAATTCCAATCGCCAAACGCAACAGGAGAATTGCCAACTTCGAAGTGTTCGCCTGCGTTAGGGAAACTCATAGTAACGCCGCCGCGAGCAGAATACGTGATGGCATCATAGCCTTGCTCATCAGCCATTTCACCACGCTCACCGTAGCCACGCAGTTGAGCCCAAACAAGTTTAGGAAACTTGGCGTGCAGGGTCTCGTAGTCAAGACCTAAACGTTTGAGCGCAGGCGTACGATTTGACGTGATGAAAACATCTGCGTCAGCCAAGAGACGCATCATGGCTTCCATGCCTTTTTCTGTTTTGAGGTTAAGTGATACCCATTTGCGATTGAATCCACCGCAGTCATAGGCGGCATCATCAATATCGGTTTTGAATTTCATACCC
This sequence comes from uncultured bacterium, assembly GCA_905215035.1. GTDB lineage: Bacteria > Actinomycetota > Coriobacteriia > Coriobacteriales > Eggerthellaceae > Anaerotardibacter. The sequence goes on along the minus strand of CAJMOJ010000005.1, from coordinate 11,312 downwards.
CAGGAAACACCTTGTGTGCGTTGGTCATCTCCTACTTCACGCTCGACTTTGTAAACGGTTGCGCCGAGCTCTCCTAAGAGACGAGCGCATCCTGGAGCTGCTGCAAAGATTGTGAGGTCGACAACTTTGAGTCCTTGTAATCCTCCCATATAATCCCCCTTATAAATCCCCTTGCAAATAAAGCGATGTGCGCACGTGTAACACCCCATTGTGCGCGCACAGTTATAAGTTCTTCCATAGTAGCAAGAACGCTTGAGGTAAGGGAGGGAAATTTTTATTGATTAACGCGTGTTGCGTCTGCAGGATTGAGGCTCATCGTTTGGAAGCGATTGGCCATAAACTGATCGTCATAATGTATTGCGAAGAACTGTTCGATTGGGCCTTGCACCGCTACATGGGCTTCGCGGAGATACCAGCAATCAAGCGCAAGAAGGGTCATGGCACCGTCAACAAGAAGGAGACAGCAGCAAACTCCAGTCACTACATAGCGCCAGCTCCAGGGAATTTTCTTGATAAAAAATTCCATTATGGGAAGGAGGAGCTTGATCCAAACAACACCGAGCAGTCCCCAAAATCCCATAAACAGACCGCACGTTCTTCCGCCAATAGAGAGCCACATACCGGTGTAGTTCCACGCGACAATACCAAAGGCGCATTGCAAAAACCAGCTGACAAAATATTCAAATGCACCACCAATGATCGCGGAAACAAAAAAGATAAGAATGACGTTTTTGTCATGCAGTTTATTAAGCGCAATGGTCATTAGGACAGCACCAAAACCATAAATGGGAGAAAAAGGCCCCCACAAAAGACCCGCTCTGTCTTGATAAGCATGAAAGATAACGAGGTGGAAAATTGTTTCAACGATAAGCCCCAAAATCGAGGCAATAGTAAAAATCCAAAACAGGTTAAAGAAATTGAGCGTGATATAGCCATGGATGAGATCATGGAAGGTGTGGGCGGCCTTTGAAGCGACTTGTTCGCGTGCTTGTTCACGCATCTGCTCTTGTTGCGTTTGTTCAGAATGGTGCGATAACTGCTTTTGTTTTCGTTCTTGCTCTCGTTCTTGTTTAAGCGTACGTGCACGCAAACGCTCTTGAGCAAGGGCCGGATCGATATAGGTATCAAAAGCGATGAGGTAGATAAGCACGCCGCCTATTACATAGAGATCGGAATTATTAACGCCGTAGAGCATGAGTTCGCAGAGAACTGCTGAGACAAATAACGCCAAAAGTGCATCACAATACCAGTTTGCATGGGTGCGGTTTGCGTGAAGCATGTGGTATCCCATTACAAAAAGAAGCACAACTCCTATAAGGAGAAATGCGGTCAGAATAATGAGTAGTAATGTTGAGACGGAAGCAAGTGAGTCAAGACCTGCAACAATGGCGTTATTTTGACGCAGAGGAATAAGGACAATGAGAGGCAACACGGCAATTCCTGCTATAAAGCATAAAACTCCGTACACTTTTTCTGATGGATGCAGCGATAACGAGTGTTTGCTCTGTTGCGTAGCCGAAGAAGAATGATTCTGTGCTGATGTGGTCATACCATGCCTCTGCCATAATCAGTAGGTGATAAGGTTGCGTAATGCAGTAATCTTTTTGATTACGAAGTCATCATGACAGGGATAAGCTAGGGGTTTCGTGAGTTTTGCTAATTGTTATCAATTAGGAATTATTGCGGTGCTAGGATGTATAACAAACCTTATTTAGGAGAGATTCGCATGTCGCTTCCAAGGGCACTACAAAAGCCGGTAGAGTTGGTACATAACAGAGCAGTTCCACTTTCAGGCGAAGAGATGACGGTTGAAACTAGCTCAGTAATTGATGACGTTGATGTTGTCGCACCTGATTCTGATGATGTGCAGCGCCCTCTTATTATTGTGACGTACGCTTCGGTTGGATCAGGGCATCGAAGTGCGGCGCGTGCTATTGCGGCGGCTTTTGAGCATATTCGTAATAATGATTACGGAGATGAATATCGTGATCTCATGCCCCAAGACGTCGAGATTAAACTTGTTGACATTCTTGAGTACGGCTATGTGAGATTCAATGGAGAAGAAACGACAAATCTTTTTGTGGGACCAACACGTCCTCTCTATGATTTTGCGTGGCACTACACTTTTACGGGGCGTCTCATGTGGGGTGGAGGAACAGCATGGAGTTATTTGATGTTTGCTCCGTTTACAAAGCTGGTTGAAAAACGCCATCCCCTTGCCATTGTAGCTACCCATATTGTTGCAGCTAATGCAGCGGTGGCGGCACGTATGATTACTAAGCAAGAGTTTCCTGTCACTATCGTTCCTACCGATTATGGCTATGAAGGCTTTTGGCCGAGCCGTTATGCAGATCTTATTTGTGCGGCTGACGATTGGATGGTTACTGAGATTTTGCAACGTCGCGTGGGGCGGGACAAGATTTGCGTCACCGGTATTCCTGTTGTAGAGGGTTTTGGTAAAGAATGTGACCGCGATGCTGTTTTAGAGTCGTATGGCTTACCCAAAGACAAAATGATTGTTTTAGTCATGGCGGGCGCAAAGTGGCGTCAACCTTATGTTTTGTTCCGCAAAGCTATGGAAACGGTCGTACCGCGTTTAATGGAGTTTTCTACTTTGCATTTTGCGTTTATCACCGGCTCAGATGAGGAATATGCCGATGAGCTTAAAGTGCAAGCAGAATTGTATGGCATTTCTAATATGACGGTGCTTAATTATGTGGATCGCATGCCCGAATTAATGGCGGCAGCTGATCTAGCTATCGCAAAATCAGGCGGTCTTACGGTTACGGAGTGTATTTGCGCTCATCTTCCGTTGCTTTTGTTGGGTACCTCATACGGCCAAGAGCGTGCTAATACCGAAACGGTAACACGCGCTGGTGCTGCCCAGCATGTTGTAACTCCGTATGATTTGATTCTTGAGTTGCAGAAAATTGATCGCAATCACAACATCGTTGAATTAATGCGTGAAAATGGAGAGACCATGCGTCGTCCCGATGCAGCAAAGCACGTTGCTCTTGAGACACTCTTTAGAATTGGTACGGTCGAAAAGCTACCGCGTCCTTTTATGCATTTTTGTATTGGATCGCGTCCAGTACGTGAGCGATAAACGCTTGGTATAGGTGGTAGAAGCGGTAGCAATCGAATAAAGTAAAAGGAGAGAGGTATGGTAGCAATTTTAGATTCTACGGTAGCGATGGAAGAAGTTGCGCCCAATCTCTATCATGTCGAAGTGCCTTTACTGGATAACCCCCTACATGCGCTCAATTCGTATATCATTGCTGGTCCTGATAAGACAACTATTATTGATGTCGGATTTAATCATCCCGCATGTGAAGCAGCGCTTGATGCTGCGCTTGCGCGTATTGGTCGTGATTGGGAGTCCGTTGAGATTGTGCTGACTCACTCTCATCCTGATCATACGGGAAACTTAGATCGTATTTGGCGCCGATGGATGCGTATTTATGCTCATATGCATTCGTTTCAAGAGGTAAATAGCCTCATGGATATGCAGTCGACCGTGTACAATCCTTTGCTGCGGCATTTAGTGGATCCTCATATTATTGATGAATCGCAACAAAATCGTGATGCGCGCGCATTTAGTGTTTCGGCGGAATTGTTGCCTTTGCGCAATCAACCGGATATGTTTTATCTCACTGATGGAGATGTTTATCATAATGGCGATTATCGATTTGAGGTTATTACAACGCCAGGCCATGATGATTGGCATATTTGCTTGTATGAACCTAACAAAAAGCTCTTGATCTCAGGAGATCATATTTTAGAGCGTATTACGCCTACTATTATGAGTTGGGTAACTTCATACGATGCTCTTAATGAGTTTATATGCTCGCTTGACAAAGTACGTGATTTAGAGGTTGATTTGATTCTACCTGGTCATGGCAATCTTTTCACGGGCGTTGCTGATCGCGTTGATTTCCTTAAAGATTTCCATGGGAAGCGTCTTGAGGAGCTGTATGGTCTTGTTGCCGATGGGCATGCCAGCATCATCGATATTGCGCGAAGTGCAACATGGAAACATCAGGATTGGGATGCATGGACTTTAGACCAGAAGTTTTATTCATTGGGAGAAACCTTCGCTCATTTGGTATATCTGGTTAACGAAGGCCGCATTACCATGACTATCAATAAGAATAAACGTCGGTTTTACGTTGATGATCAGTGGGATGTTAAGCCGCGTAGCGACGTGATATAAGTACTTGTGCTTGTGTTTGCTACAATAAGTGTTTATCTATGAAAGGATGAACATGGCTGACACAGTACAATCTCAAGAGCGTTTAAATCTCTACGATAATTTTGTAAACGTCAACTCTGTTGACTCTGCTTTATATGAGAAATATCCCGTAAAGCGTGGACTTCGCAATAATGACGGGTCAGGTGTTATTGCTGGCATTACTAATATTTCTAATGTACATGGCTATTTGATGAATGAGGGAGAGAAGGTTCCGGATGAAGGAGAGCTAACCTTCAGAGGATACTCTATCTACGACTTACTTGGTGGCGGAGACACTACAAAGCGTTTTGGATATGAAGAGGTTGCTTATCTTCTTTTGATGGGGGAGTTACCTACGCAAAAGCAGCTTGATTTGTTTGTTGCTGCGCTCGATGCACAGCGTGAGCTTCCTGATGGCTTTACGGCAACAAAAATCATGTCAACGACTTCTCCTGATTTAATGAATACGCTCGCTCGTTCAGTATTGATGCTCTATGCAGACGATCCGCTTGCTGAAGATCGTTCGTATGATCATGAGATTTCAACTGCAGTAAGTCTTATTTCTCGTCTGCCACGCATTATGGTTTTGGCATATTATGCAAAACGAGCTGCCTATTACAATGAGTCAATGATTATGCATCGTTTTGTGCCAGGGCAATCTACCGCAGAAACCATCCTTTCTATGCTGCGTCCTGATCGCCAGTTTACGCCTGAAGAGGCACGTATGCTCGATATTATGATGTGTCTTCATGCTGAGCATGGTGGCGGCAATAACTCAACATTCACGTGCCGTGTTTTATCGTCTTCTGATACGGATCCTTATTCAGCCTATGCTGGTGCTATTGGTTCGCTAAAGGGTGCAAAGCATGGTGGTGCTAACCACCAGGTTTTAGCAATGCAGGCCGAGATCAAAGAGAACGTCAAAAACTGGGAAAATGATGACGAGGTTGCGGACTACATCGCAAAAATTGTCAACAAGCAGGCGTTTGACCACACGGGCCTTATTTATGGTATGGGTCATGCGGTATACACTAAGTCTGATCCTCGCGCTATTGTCTGCAAGGAGTTTGCAACTAAACTTGCTGCAGGTACTGAATTTGAAGCAGAACTTAATTTATTGAAATCAATTGAGCGTTTGAGTCCTGAAGTTATCTTGCGTGAAAAAGGCACTAACAAGGATATGTGTGCTAACGTTGATATGTATTCGGGATTCGTATATTCCATGATGGGTATTCCTGTAGATCTGCTCACGCCTTTGTTTGCATGTTCACGTATGGCAGGGTGGGCGGCCCATCGCTTTGAAGAACTCGTGAGTGGTAAGCGCATTATTCGTCCGGCCTATAAGACATCCGTTAAGAGAAAAGAATATACTGCTATTGCTGAGCGCTAAAGGCGCGCTGCAGATGAATAGGCAAGGATCTTGTGTTCTTGCCTATTTTTGTTAGTAAAAGGAAGTAAGGAGCTCCTTTCCGTATGACTACCTCGCCATCTACCCAAATATCGCCTTCTTCTTTTCAAGAGACTCCGCGCTATGATACGTACGACTATCTTGTTGTGGGTGCGGGCATTACCGCCGCTGTCTTTGCTCATGAAGCTGCAAAAGTAGGGAAGCGGGTGCTGGTTATTGATCGACGTGACCATATTGCGGGCAATATTTATACGCGCAAAGATCATGACATTAATGTTCATGTATACGGTGCTCATATTTTCCATACTTCTCTGAAGCCAGTGTGGGATTACGTCAATCAGTTTGCGGAATTCAATAACTATATCAATGCTCCGGTTGCGGTGTATCGTGATGAGCTCTATAACATGCCGTTCAATATGAACACCTTTTCAAAGATGTGGGGTATTCAAACTCCTGAAGAGGCTCGTCAGATTATTGATGAGCAAATTGCCCGTGAAGGCATTGATGCACCTGCTAATTTGGAAGAGCAAGCGTTGTCACTGGTTGGACGCGATGTCTACGAAAAACTGGTAAAGGGGTACACGGAAAAACAATGGGGTCGTGATTGCAAGGACCTTCCTGCTTCGATTATTAAGCGCCTGCCAGTTCGCTTTATTTACGACAACAACTATTTCAATGATCGCTATCAAGGGATTCCTATGGGTGGCTATACGGCCATGGTAGAGCGTATGTTTGGCAATACTGAGATTTTGCTCAATACGGAATATCGCGACTTTATTGTACAGTATCCTCATAGTGCGGATCGCATTATTTATTGCGGCCCCATTGATGAGTACTATGGCTTTGATTTGGGTACCCTTGAATATCGCTCCTTGCGTTTTGAAACGGAACTTTTGGAAGAGGAGAATCATCAGGGCAATGCAGTTGTGAATTACACAGAACGCGCAATTCCCTATACACGCATCATTGAGCATAAACATTTTGAGTTTGGTAAAGATGCCAAGGGGAACACTATTCCTTTTACGGTGATCACGCGTGAGTATCCCGCAAATTGGCAGCCAGGTGATGAACCATATTATCCCATTAATGATGAACGTAATACGGCGCTGTACGAGCAGTATGAACAACGCGCACAATCAGAGGGAACCGTTGTTTTTGCGGGTCGTTTGGGTGGATATAAGTATTACGACATGGATAAAGCTATTGATGCTGCATTTGATCTTGTCGAGCGTGAACTCGGCGTATCTATGCGTGCATAGGGAAAATAAGTAAGAAAAAGGCGCATTTTGAGTAACATGTTTTGGTTTAACCATGCTTTTTTAAATAAAAGAGGTGTTAAAGGTAGCCAAATCGTTACTTTTGGCGCTAAACTCTAATTCTTATGATGCATTTACTATTCGGGCTTCGTTGGTGAGGGGTCGTGTCATGTCTGATGTCCTTGACAGTACAACTCCATCAATTTCTCATAAACAAACCATCTTGATCGTTGATGATTCAATGATGAATCGTGCGTTGCTTGCTGATATGATTGGCGACGACTACGAGATTATTGAGGCAGAAAACGGTATTGAGGCTATTGCGGCTATACAAAATCAGGGCACGGCTATTTCGTTAATGCTCTTAGATATTGTTATGCCTGAAATGGATGGCTTTGAAGTACTCGCCGTCATGAATAAAAACAAGTGGATTGATGAAATCCCCGTCATCATGGTTTCTTCCGAGAGTGCTTCTTCATATATTGAACGTGCTTATGATCTTGGTGTGACTGATTTTATTTCGCGTCCTTTTGACGCCAATATTGTACGTCGTCGTGTAACTAATACGCTTATGCTGTTTACGAAGCAAAAGACGCTTATGGGTATGGTTGCCGATGAAGTTTATGAGCGTGAAAAAGACAATTCGCTTATGGTCTCTATTCTGAGCCACATTGTTGAGTTTAGAAACGGTGAGAGTTGCTTGCATGTTTTGCATGTCTCCACTATGACCGAGCTTCTTCTTAATCAGGTAGTTAAAAAGACGGATCGCTATCGTTTAAATGCTAATGATGTTTCACTCATTTCGATGGCTTCTAGTTTGCATGATATCGGAAAGATATCAATTCCTGACCACGTATTAAATAAACCAGGCAAGCTCACTGATGAAGAATTCGAGATTATGAAAACGCATGCTGCGGTTGGTTCTGAAATGCTTACTGACCTTCCTGTTCAACAGGAGGAGCCGCTTGTGCGCGTTGCGTATGAAATTACTCGTTGGCACCACGAACGCTATGATGGACGAGGGTATCCTGATGGTTTAGTGGGTGAAGAAATTCCAATTTCAGCACAAGTTGTCTCGCTTGCAGATGTCTACGATGCGCTCACTTCTGAGCGTGTATATAAAAAGGCTTTTTCACACGAAACTGCTATGAAGATGATCTTGGAAGGTGAGTGTGGGGCTTTTAATCCATTCTTACTGGAATGTCTTATTGATATTGAGGATGAGATTCAAGAACAGCTCAAAGTCACGTCCTTAAATACGCGTAGCGAACGTGATATTCAAAAAGTAATCGCAGAAACACTTCTTCCTGGCTCTAATGCGGTTTCAAATAGAACGCTTTCGCTGCTTGACTATGAGCGCATGAAATACCATTTCTTTGCTTCGATGTCGAATGAGATTCAATACGAATATACCCAAGATACTGACGTGGTACTTATTTCGGATTGGGGTATTCGTAAACTTGATCTTCCTGAAACTGTTCGGGATCCTTACAACAATGAAGTATTGGCTGCGATGTTTGGTGCTGATCGAATTAAAGCTCTTGGCCAAGCATTGCGCAATACTACGCCAGAAAACCCCGTTGTCCACACTGACTTTGAGGTGGAAGTTGATGGGGGGTATCGTTGGTTTCACCTTACAGCGCAAGCTATTTGGGTAGGAGATGAACATCCTGTTTATCAGGGCTCACTCGGTAAGATGGTTGATGTCCATGAACGACATGAGCAGCTCAATGATCTTACCTATAAAGCAACACATGACTCCCTAACAGGGCTCATGAATCATTCATATGCACGGCAGATTTTCTCAGATCGCATGAAAGCCCATCCTGATGGTCGATTTGTTTTGATTGTTATGGATATGGATCACTTCAAAAACGCCAATGATACTAAGGGCCATCTTTTTGGTGATCAAGTATTGCAATTCCTTGCTGAAGTATTAACGCGGTGCGTGCGTGGTGATGACATTGTGGCCCGTGTAGGTGGCGATGAGTTTGTTATTGGTATGGAAGTAACTGTTGAACCAGAGCCATTAGTGGAGCGCATCTTTTCGTCGATTCCTGCAGAATATGAGGGATTTCCTATTTCAGTAAGTATGGGCATAGCTTGTGCGTTAGGTCATGAATGCAGTTACACCACCCTTTTTAGACGTGCAGATGAAGCATTATATGACATGAAAAAAGCAGGGCGAGGCGGTTATATCTTTAGCACGTCAGTACTTGACGATGATGAGGCAGCCGATGAAACTCATTCGGTTCTGTCGGTGATTGAATCGGCTCAGCAAGAGACCGATTCATAAAGACGGTTGCAATTGGACTAGAGGCAAGCGAAATTAGGTATGAGAAAAGGAGCATGTAAATGACAGCGATAGAAACATGCTATGCCGTTATTGGCGGTGATCTTGAAGGAGTGCGGAGCCGTCTTTTAACTGATGAGCGTATTCAGAAATTTCTTGGTATTTTTTTGCAGGATACGAGTTATACACAGTTGCTGAATAGCTTAGAGGCAGGGGATCTTAAAGAAGCATTTCGTGCAGCGCATACTATGAAAGGAATTAGTCGAGACCTTGGATTAACGCCATTGTTTACCTATTCCTCGCAACTGGCCGATGTTTTGCGTCCTGATGAAAATGGTAATCCTGCGGGTCCATTGGAGAGCGTCGATGGCTTGGTCGCGCAGGTAAGCAGCGCGTATCAGACGGCGGTTGACGCTATCGCCGTTTTGCAAACAAGCTAAAACTACAGTAGCATTTACCTGCACATGCGTAGTATGGTCTACCGGCAGGATGAGTAAGGGTACCTATGACTGATTCGTCTACTCAAATAACACGCAATCGTATCATTATGGCGATTGTGGCGCTCTGCGTAATCGTTGTTGCTTTCTTCTTGTTTTTTCAAGCAAATCAGCATCGTATTGAAGACCAAAACGCTGACTATTTAGCGGGATCAACTCAGCAAACTGTCCGTCGTGTTGATGACCTGCTTACTAACGCATCGACCAATATTGCTACGGTTGCGACAGTCTATCAAGATTCGCTTACCGAACCTCACTTTAATCCTGATGATTTAAACGATTTAACCAATAGAACTCTTTTTGATTATCTGCTCTTTGTTGCACCAGATGGTGTGTGTTACGACGGTTTTGGGCGCACAGGGAATGCAAGCGAGCAGACATATTTTCATGAAGGTATGCAAGGAAAATCGGGGGTCTGTTCTGTATTCGGTTCAGTATTCCCTGATGGAGATGGCGAAGAAAACGATAATGCAATCGCCTTTTACTACCCACTCTATTATGGTGATACGCAGATAGGTGTATTAGTTGGTTCTTATACTGAAGACACCCTTACTGACGTTATGACAACGTACTTCTTTGGTGAGCAGACTACTACCTATTTATGTGACCAGCAAGGCAACATTTTAGCTCGCTCAAGCGTATTCTCTACACGCGTAGAAGATATCTTTGAACTGTATGCAGAAGACTCCTCTAACAACATTACTAAAGGACAGCTTAAACAGGCATTTGAAGAGGGTCGTTCGGTAAGCTTTACGTATGATTCTTCGTCGGGTTCAGGTAGTGCTTATCTTATGAAATTACCCTCTTTTGATTGGGTAATTCTGCGTACATTCCCTTCGTCAATCACTGATCATATGGTAAGCAATGCCACCCAGGCAGGCGTTTTGCTGATGGCGGGTATTGTCATAGCGTTCTTGATTTTTATTATTTCTCTTATTGTAAGTTCACGTCGTCAGCGCCAACAGTTGCTGCTTGAAAAGCATCAATCAGATCGCATTGTTGACGCTTCGCTCAATCTCTTTAAACGCTTTGTTGTTGTTGATCTTGTCGAGAATTCCTATACGTATGTCAAAAACAAGAGTGTAAGTAAGGGGCTGTCTCCTGAAGGTACTTTTAGCGATTTGAAGGCATACTGGACCGAGCGCGCTTGTGATGAAGCAAGTATTGCTGCGATTGATGAGATCTATTCAAAAGAGAGACTCGAACTGGAATTGATGACCGGTGCTCCTTTTGTGCAAGCAGAGTATCGCGTTCGTAACGATGATGATGGGCAAGAGTGGATTCAATCGTCAGTCTTGTGTCTTGATAGAGATGACGAAGGTCGTCCTACTGCAGTGCTTTTTGCTGCTCAAGATGTTACCGAAATCAAACAGCGCGAACAGACAATTAGAGAAGCGCTCGAAGAGGCATATCGAGCTGCTGATCAAGCGTCGCGCGCTAAAAGCGATTTCCTGAACAGTATGAGTCATGATATTCGTACGCCCATGAACTCGATTATGGGTTTGACTGCTATTGCGTCAATGCATATTGACGATACGGAGCGCGTAAAGGATTGTCTTGGCAAGATCACGCTTGCAAGTCGTCATCTTTTGGGGCTTATCAACGAAGTTCTTGATATGGCAAAAAT